>CANQTR010000065.1 GCA_947626805.1 uncultured Clostridia bacterium | reverse complement strand
CAGGCGTACGCCTGCGTCATTTCCCGCACGGTCACGCCGAACGTGAACGACCCGAGCGACAGCGGCGAAAGGTCCACGTCGGACAAGGTCCTGCCGTTCGAGGTGGTGTAGCTTTCCACCAGCGTCGTAAAGCCGGAACGCACCATATTGTCGAACACGTTCCGCACGCCGAGCGCCTGACAGGTCTTGACCGCGACCGTGTTGAGCGAGCGCTGAATGGCGTTTTCGAGCGAACTGCGGCCGGTGTAGTTCTTCGTGGCGTTGTTCGGCCGGAAACCGGTGTCCTCGTTGTAAAGCGCCGGCACGTCGTCGCACGGACCGACGTAGTTGTACAGCCCAGTGTCGAGCGCGTAGGCGTAGACGGCAATCGGCTTGACCGACGAACCGCACTGCCGCTTGCTTTGCGTGGCGCGGTTGAGCCCGCGGCTGATTTTCTTTTCCCCGCGCCCGCCGACGATGCCGAGCAGGTTTCCGGTCTTGGGGTCCATCACGCACATCGCCGATTGCGCCTGAATGCCCGTCGTGGCGGGCCAATAGCTTTCGTCGGTGTAGACGGTTTCGAGGATGCTCTGAATCTTCGGGTCGACACAGGTGACGATTTGCAGGCCGCCCGAATAGAGTTTGATGGACGCACTGCGCTCGTCGAGCCCGTATTCCGCCATCAAATCGTCAATCACGTCGTCGATAACGGCGTCGACGTAGTAGGAATGCACCTTTTCGGTGTAGACGTAGTCCTCCGAATCCTCCGCGAGCTGCAGCGGCGAATCGTAGGCGTCGTCGAACTGCTCCTGCGTGATTTTCCCCTGCCGGAGCATTTCGCGCAGGACGAGGTTGCGCCGTTCGAGGTTTTGCTGGGGGTTGATCAGCGGGTCGTACTGCACCGGCGACTTGGCGATGGACGCGAGCGCGGCGCACTCGTTGAGCGTCAGGTCGTCCAGTTCCTTGCCGAAGTATTCCTCTGCCGCCGCCCGGACGCCGTAGCACCCCTCTGAAAGGAAAATCGTGTTGAGGTACATCTCCAGCACCGCGCGCCTGCCGTAGGTATCATAGACGTTGCGGGCGCGGAAAATCTCCTGGATTTTCCGTTGCATGGTGTTCTGGTTCTCGCCCGTGACGTTCTTGATGAGCTGTTGGGTAATCGTCGAACCGCCGTACTGGGACCCGGACGGCACGAAAAAGTTGTAGACCGCCGAAAGCGTCCGTTTCAGGTCCACGCCCTCGTGCTCCCAGTACCGCTGGTCCTCAATGCTGACGTAGGCGTCGATGAGCATCTCCGGGATGTCGTTGTAGGCGACCCAGAGGCGGTTTTCGCCCGCGGACAGCCGGTCGTCCTCCAGTTCGACGAGGTTGCCGGTCCGGTCCTCATAGAAAACGGAAGTCGTCAGGGCGGAATCGTATTTGAGGTTTTCCAGTTCCGGCACGTCGCTGTCGATGAATTCCTGCAGGTAGACCATGAAACTCATCCCCACCACGGCGCCGACGATGACCCCGACGAGCAACACCGTGAACACGATGCTGAGCGTATAGGTGACCACCTTGCGGAGGATAAAAAGCAGGGTCTTTCCCGAATACTTGCCGACCTTTCCCAGGACCCGAAACGCTTTCTCCCGCTTTTCGTCGCCGTCGTCCGCGTCGGACGGTCCGCCATCCCCGTTCGGTCCGGTTTCGTCTACGCCGTCGTCCGGGAACAGTCCGCCCGCGACCCGCGTCTTGCCGTTCGCGTCGCCGGAACTGCCGTCGGGCGATTCGAACAGGCGCGTTTCGCCGCCGTTCGGCTTGTTTTCCGTCGGCGGGACGAGGAGGTCGTCAAAGAATTCCTCCTCTTGTTCCCCGCGGGAACCGTTCTCCTTCTCCATGTACGTTCCTTCCTTTCCTTTGCGTTCCGGGCGAACGACCCGGTCAGTTCTTTGCGTCCTTCACCGCGACGTTCCCGCCGCCGAGCAGGGTACGCAGCGACGCGAGCAGCGCGCCGTCCAAACGGCAGCCGAGCCCTTTCACCGCCCGCAATTTCCCCTCTCCGGCGAAGTACACGAGCACCCGGCTCTCCCCCGGATACTTCCGCGCCTCCGCGAGCGCCGCGTCCAGCGACGGACGGTTCTCCTCCGTCACGCGCAGGTACAGCGACGCCGGGGCGTGCTTTTCCGCTTTCAGTATAGCATGCTTTCCGCCGGAAATTGTTTCCGGGTTGGAAATATTTTTCAAAATCATCTTCAATTCGGCGCTTTCCGGGGGTTCTTCCCCGCCGTTTTCGCCGTTTTCGGCAAGTTCGACCGTCCCGTCGAGCAACAGCGCCGTCCCCGGCGCGAGCGCGTCGCCGAAACGCGAATAGGCCGCCGGAAAGACCGTCACGCGGACCTCCCCGGTTTCGTCCTCGGCGGACAGGAACGCCATGGTTTCCCCCTTGCGGGTCTGCCGCAGGCGTTTCGCCGTCACCGCGCATAACAGACGGCAGGACGCGCCGTCCCGAAATCCGCCGCTTTCAAGCCGTTCGCGCAGTTCCGACACCGTCTGTGCGCCGGTTTTCGCGCGCACCCCGGCGAACCGGTCGAGCGGGTGTCCCGAAAAGTACAGGCCGGTCTGCTCCTTTTCCCCGGCGAGTTTTTCCGAAAGGGGCAGGCTTTCCTCCCGCGGGAGGTCCAGACGAATCGCCACGGCTTCCTCGCCCGGCTCGTCGAACATGCCGACCTGCCCGACGAGGTTGTGCGCCCGCAAATCCGAAAGCCGCGAAAGCGCCCCGTCCAGCGCGGCAAGCAATCCGCCGCGACCGAACCCGAACCCGTCGAGCGCGCCGGCGGTCGTCAACGCCTGCACCGACTTCGGCGGCGCGAACGCGCACACCCGCGTCAGGAAATCCTCCGGCGAACGGAAAAGCCCCTCCGCCTCCCGCTCCTCGACCAGACGGCGGGCGAACAGCTCGCCCACCCCCCTGACGGCGGCAAGCCCGTAGCGAATGTCCCGCCCCTCGGCGGAAAAGCGCGCGCGCGAGCGGTTGACGTCCGGCGGCAGGATACGAATGCCGAGCGCCCCGCATTCGGACGCGTATGCGCGCACCTTGTCCGTTCCCCCGCCCGCGTTGAGCAGGGCGCAAAGGTAGTGCTGCGGGTAGTGCGCCTTGAGGTAGGCGGTGCGGTAGGCGAACAGGGCGTAGGCGGCCGCGTGACTCCGGTTGAACGCGTACTTCGCGAACTCCCGCAGGGTCGAAAACAGTTCCGACGCCTTGTCACGCGCTACGCCGTTCCGTTCACAGCCGTCGAGGAACGCCTGCTCCTCCCCTTCCATTTCGTCCATGCGCTTGCTCTTCATCGCGTGAATCAGCACGTCGGCGCGCCCGAGCGTGAATCCGGCGAGGTTCCGGCAAATCTGCATGACCTGCTCCTGAAACAGCAGGCACCCGTACGTTTCCCGCAAGATCGGCTCCAGTTCCGGGACGAGGTAGACCGTCTTTTCCGGGTGCGCGCGGTTGCGCAGGAAGGTCTCTATCGAAAGCGACGGACCCGGTCGATAGAGCGAGATGACCCACATCAGGTCCGCAAAACAGGTCGGGCGGACCCGCTGCAAAAGCCCCCGCATGCCCTCGCTCTCCAGTTGAAACAGACCGAGCGAATGCCCGCCCCGCAACAGGGCGTAGGTCTCCGCGTCGTCGGTCGGCACGTCCGAAAGCCGGAAATCCGGCGCCTCCGCGCGCACCGCCGTTTCCGCCTCGTGCAGTACGGTCAGGTAGCGCGAACCGAGGAAATCGATTTTCAGCAGTCCGAGCAGGGCGATTTCGTCCTTCGTGTATTGCGTGACCGCCCCGGCGTCCCCGCGGGACAGCGGCACATATTCGCACAGCGGCTTGTCCGCGATGACCAGCCCCGCCGGGTGCGTCATCGTGTTCCGCAGGCGGCCTTCCAATTGCATCGCATAGCCGAACAGCGTCCGCGCCGTTTCGTCCGTTTCGCATTTTTCCCGCAGTTCCGGCAGGTTCGCGACCAGTTCCCTCAGCCGCAGACTGTTCGTCCGGGGAACGAGGCGGAGCAGTTCGCTCACGCGGTCGCGGGGCAGTCCCATCGCGCGGCCCGCGTCCCACAGCGCCTGCCGGCACGCCATCGTGCCGAACGTCAGAATCTGCGACACCCGGTCGCGCCCGTACTTCTCTGTCACATAGGCGGTGACTTCGCCGCGCCGTTCGTCGCTGAAATCGATGTCGAAATCCGGCATACTCTTCCGTTCCGGGTTCAGGAACCGCTCGAACAGCAGTCCGTGCGCAATCGGGTCGATTTCGGTGATGCCGACGCAGTACGCGACGAGACTCCCGACGCCGCTTCCCCGCCCGGGACCGACCGGAATGCCCGCCTGCCGCGCGAACCGCACGAAATCCCAGACGATCAGGAAGTAATCCGAAAATCCCATCTCGCGAATGGTCCGAAGTTCCGCTTCCAGCCGCTCGTCATACGCCTTCCCGCCCGGAATCGCCCCGGTGCGGACCCGTTTCGCACAGCCCGCGCGGCTCAACCGGGCGAGGAACTCGTCCGCCCGCGCGCCGTCCGGCAACGGGTAGACCGGCAGGTGCTCCCGCCCGAACTCGAATTCGAAACGGCACTGCTGCGCGATTTTTACGGTGTTGTCGACGGCTTCCGGCAGGTCGCGGAACGCCTCGCGCATCTCGTCCTCCGTCCGCAGGTAACGCGAAAAGCCCTCCTCCCCCGGACGGTCCTGCAACGTGACGCCCTCGCGAATCGCAGAAAGCAACCGCTGCACGTCCGCCTCCTCCGCGCGCAGGTAGAGCACGTCGTTTGTCGCGACCGGCGGGACGCCGACCTCCCGGAGAAGCCGCAAAAGTTCCGCGCCGTCCGCCGCGTCGCCGCGCCGCCCGCAACGGCAGACCTCCGCGTACCCCCGTTCGCCGAACGTCTTTCGAAGCCAAACCAATTCCTCCCGCGCCCGCGCGCCGTCCCCGCCCGCGAGGAACGGGGACCCGTCGAACAGGGCGAAAAGCCCCGCCGCATGGGTTTCGAGCGTTTCCCGGTCGGCAAACGGCTTGTCCGTCCCGCTCTGCCCGGACACCACCGCAAGCAGATTGCGGTAGCCTTCCGCGTCCCGCACGAGCAGGACGTACTTCGCCGCCTGCCCGGCGAACAGCATACCGGCGCCGTCAATTTTTCGGGGCAAAACGGACACTTCACAGCCGATAATGGGTTTTATCCCCGCGTCGACGCAAGCGCGGTAGAACGGGACCGCCCCGGAAAGCACGCCCCGGTCGGTGATTGCGACGGCGGACTGCCCGGCGGCTCTGACCGCCTCCGGGATTTCCGAAACGCGGCAGACCCCGTCGAGCAGGGTGTATTCGGTGTGCAAATGCAAATGAACGAATCCCATATCACTTTTCGGGTGGGAACCACAATCGCGTCGCCGGTGCTACGCACCGTCTTGCTCTGCGTTTCCCCCCCGAAGACCCCCCTTTCATCGAAAAATGCCTCGGCTTGCGCCAATGCTGACGCCGCCTTCGTCATTTTTCTCTCAAGGTGCCCCTCCGGCGGCACCTGTCCGCCTACGGGGCGATTTTTTGTATTTTTACGCCGTTTATTCTTTTTCCAGCCCCTCGGCGAGTTTTGTCAACTTTTGCAGGCGGTGGTTGAACCCGCTTCGGCTGACCGGCGTTTTGGTAAGCCGCCGCAATTCCTCAAGGCTTGCCTCCGGGTGCGCCAACCGCAGGGCTGCCGCCTCCTGCAATTCCGCGGGCAGCGTCCCCAGCCGTTTCGTATCCGCCAAACGGCGAATGGCGGTCAGCTGTTCGGCGGCGGCGTTCGCCGTGCGGGCGAGGTTTGCCGTTTCGGCGTTGCATTTGCGGTTGAGTTCCTCGCGGACCTGCTTGTCCACCTGTACCTCCATGCGGTGCAGGGAGAACCGCGTCGCGCCCATCAGCGAAAGCAGGTCCGAAACGTCGTCGCTCCGTTTCAGGTACAGCAGGGTTTTCCCCCGCCGGCGTCCCCGTTTCGCCGGAATGCCGGCTTCGGTCAGCACGCCCTGCACATAGTCCGCAAACGCTTCCGACGGGAAGGCGAAAGTCAGCATCGAATCCTTTTCCGGCGGGCTTAAATAGCCGAACCGGAAGAACACGCCCCGCAAGTAACTGCCGACGCACCGCTCGCAGACCGCGTCGAGCGGTTCCGCCTCGTACCCGGCGGAACAGGCGAGCATACAGCACTCCCGCCGGAACCCCAGCGTCTGCAAATGCGCCTTCAGTTCGGACGAATAGGACACGCCGACCCCTCCCTTTTTTCAGTATTCCAGCACCCGAATCTCCGGCTCCAGCCAAACGCCCGCGTCGTCATGCACCGCGACCCGGACCCGTTCGAGCAGTTCCCGCACGTCCGCGGCGGTCGCCCCGCCCCGGTTGACGACGAATCCGGCGTGCTTTTCGGACACCTGTGCCCCGCCGACGGAAAACCCTTTCAGCCCCGCGTGCTCGATGAGCGCGCCGGCGTAATGCCCCGGCGGGCGCTTGAACGCGCTCCCGCAGGACGGGTATTCCAGCGGCTGTTTCTCCCGTCGGGCGGCAAGGTTGCGCTCCATTTCCGCCCGAATCGCATCACGGTCGCCGTCCGGACCCGCAAAAACCGCGTGCAGCAGCGTCAATCCGTTCTCCTGCAGCGCGCTTTTCCGATAGCCGAACGCCATGTCGCCCTTCTCCAGCACGACCCGCCGCCCGGACCGGTCCGCGCACACCGCACGGACGAACACGTCGGAAATCTCCCCGCCGTAAGCCCCGGCGTTCATGTACACCCCGCCGCCGACCGTTCCGGGAATCCCGTAGGCGAACGCGAAACCCGCCCGCCCCGCGTCGAGGGCGAAGCGCGAAAGCGCCGAAAGCGTGACCCCGCAGGACGCGGTGAGAAACCCGTCCGACGCGCACAATTCCCGCACCCCGCCGGTCAGCACGACCGCGCCGGGGAACGCCTCGTCCCGGAACAGCAGGTTCGACGCCCCGCCGACGACGAAGTACGGCACGCCGTCCGCCGCCAGCGACGCGACCAGCCGTGCGAGCGCGTCCTCGCTTTCCGGGCGGTACAGCCAACGGACCGTCCCGCCGACCCGCATGGTCGTATAGGGCGCTATCCCGACGTTTTCCTGCACCGGCACGCCGTTCCTTCCGTCCATTCCCCGCCGCTCCTTCCGTCTTTCCGTCTATCCATACCATATTATACAACACTTTTCCGGGAAGTGCAAGTCCTTTGCGGGAAAATTTCCGGTTCGGCGGGGTCAGTTGCCGGTCGAAAGGTAGTCGGCGATTTCCTCCGGGGTCAGTCTGTCGTGCAGGGCGAGGTTGATGCCGGTCGAAATCAGTTTCGCCGCCCCCGCCGCGAGCGCGTCGCTGTCGCGCGGGGTGACGAAGAAATCCCGTCCGACCCCGTGCAGCAGCCGTTCGACGACGGTTTCGTAGAGCGGCATATCGTTTTCCCGCCCCTCCCGTTCGGCGACCTCCTCCAGCAGGTCGTACGCGAGCGTCCCCGCGTCCACGACGGTCGGCACGCCGACGGATACGACCGGTACGCCGAGCGATTCCTTCGTCAGCGCCGCGCGCGCATTCGACACGCCCGACCCCGGACAGATGCCCGTGTCCGAAAGCTGCACCGTCGTCGCCAAACGCGAAAGCCGCCGCGACGCGAGCGCGTCCACCGCGATGACACAGCGGGGGCGCACGCTCGCCACCGCGCTCCGCACGAGTTCCGCGCTCTCCACGCCGGTCTGCCCGAGCACGCCCGGCGCGATTGCCGCAAGTTCCCCGAATCCGGCGCTCTCGAACAGGCTTTCGTCCAGCACCCGAATGTGCCGCGTCACCAGCACGCCGCGCGCCACGCGCGGTCCGACCGAGTCCGCCGTGATTCGCTCGTTGCCCAGCCCCACGACCAGCGCGCACCCGCGTTCCGCCGGCAGCAGCGCCCGCAATTCCTTCGCCAGCACCCCCGCCGCGTCCGCGAACGCCCCCGGCGTGCCGCCCGCGCCCCAGAACCGCCCCAGTTCCAGCGTCACATAGGTCCCCGCCGGCTTGCCCGCCTTCTCCTCGCCGTCCGGGTCGACCCGCAATACCGTGACCTTCACCCCGTTTTCGGTCCGTTCCTCGGTCCGAATGCCGTCGCGCACCCCCTTTTTGGCGCGCAATTCCCGCGTTTCCAACGCCAAATCCGTCTTTTTTTGATACATATCCTGCCCCTCGAAAAGCACTTTTTCTGTTTAGTTTGCGCAAAAGAAAAATTTTTTATGTTTTTTTGCGAAACCCTCTTGCAAATTCAAAAAAAGTATGGTACAATAAGCAAGCTGTAATGAAGTAAGGAGGTGAGTCGTTTGCCGAATATCAAATCCGCGAAGAAGCGCGTCTTAGTGACCAAGACCAAGACCCTGCAAAACAAGAGCTTCCGTTCCGCGATGAAAACTTCCATCAAGAAGTATGAGGCTGCACTTGCCGGGGGGGACCACGCGCTCGCGTCCAAGACCTACCTCGAAGCGGTCAGCATGATTGACCGTGCCGTCAACAAGGGCGTTCTGCACAAGAACACCGCCGCTCGCAAGAAGAGCCGTTTCACGCAAATGCTCAACAGCGCGCGGTAAGCAACAACAAACGAGTTCTGTTCGGTGGTCGGCACAACCCTGTTCGTACGGACAGGATTGTGCGCCCGCCCCGCGGTTCCGCACCTTGCGGGTGTAGTTCAATGGCAGAATCCCAGCCTTCCAAGCTGGTCGTGCGGGTCCGATTCCCGTCACCCGCTCCATCCGCGGTCCGCCGGAGGGCGTGATGCGCCTTTCGCCCGTGTCGGGTCGTCCGCACTTTGCCGGAGGGCGTGAAAGGCATGATGCGTCTTTCGCTTATGCCGGAACATCCGGCTTCGCCGGAGGGCGTGATGCGTCTTTAGCTCAGCCGGAACATCCGGCTTCGCCGGAGGGCGCGAAAGGCATGATGCGTCTTTCGCTTATGCCGGAATATCCGGCTTCGCCGGAGGGCGCGAAAGGCATGATGCGTCTTTAGCTCAGCCGGATAGAGCAACTGCCTTCTAAGCAGTAGGCCGAGGGTTCGAGTCCCCCAAGACGC
>CANQTR010000064.1 GCA_947626805.1 uncultured Clostridia bacterium | reverse complement strand
TCCGCTTAACTGGTTCTCTCCTAAATTTGTCCTCTTTTCTTTTCCTGACTTTGTAACACATCATTGACAAACCTACATTCCGGGGGAATTCCGGCGCCCTATTTTGTACCGCCGAACAATACGGTCGTCTTGACGCGGAACGCCCAGTTCTTTTCGCCGCGTTCGTACCGTTCGAGTTGCCTGTCGTATCTGTCGTTTATCATGTCCAGCAGGGAACGGTATTCGCTCTCGCTCAGCGCGTCGGGGGCCATTCTGTACGCCTTTTCCGCACTGCAGAGTTCGGATATCCTGTCGTCGTTGATTTGCGCCCGCGCCGTTTCCTCGTCGACGTTATCGAAATCCGGGGCGTATGCGACCGTCGCCAGCGCGTCGACGGAAATGTTGCGGAATCCTTGCGCCGCAAGGTATGCGGGGAATTTTTCCGTCCGGTCCTCGTACCGTTTGATGTGGCTTTTCGGGTTTTCGGACGCCGCCGCCCATACTTTGTCGAACAATCGTTTCTCCTCGGAACTGCCGGTCGGCACCCATTCCTCCGGCGCGGCGCCCCTGTTGTAGACGTCCATTACGACCATTTTGCCGCCCGGTTTCAGCACCCGATACTGCTCCCGCACGAACTTTTCGGGATTGCAGAAATTCATCACGGTATGGGAACAGCAAACGTCGAAAACATTGTCCGCGAAGGGCAACATCGTCGCATCTCCCGCGACGAAATCGCACGAAAGGTGCAATTCTTCGGATTTCCGCCGGGCAAAATCGATGTGACCGGTGTCCAAATCCAAGCCCGTGATTTCCGCGTTCGGGAACCGTTCTTTCAATCTGTGGCAGAGCAGACCGCCGGCACAGCCCACCTCCAGGAATTTCATTCCGTCGCGCAATTGCATCATGTCCGCCCATTTGTCAATATTCCCCCGGTGGAATTTCAACGAGCGGGACAGATACAGTTCCTCCGTCTTTTGCACGTATTGCGACCAATAGGTATTCATGTTCTGCACACCTCCGAACTTTTTTTGAAAACAAATCGCGGCAAGTCGTAAGGACTTGCCGCGACGAGCGTGTCGAAAAAACTTCTGTTGCGCCATGTCGGCACGACCCGAACGAGCAAACCGCTTCAATTGAAACGTTTTTGAGGATTTGCAAGGGACTTTTTCAAAAAGTCCCTTGCATGGGGGTTGGGGCAAAGCCCCAACGCATTTTTTTCGACAGACGGAAATCGCGGCAAGCCACAAGGGCTTGCCGCGACGTTGTGGTCGGAGTGAAAGGATTTGAACCTTCGGCCTCCACGTCCCGAACGTGGCGCTCTACCATCTGAGCCACACCCCGAATTTTCCTTGCGCGTCTTTCCAGCGCGCAAAGGGTATTATACAGGAAAAAAATCCGTTTGTCAAGAGTTATTTTGCGTTTTCGCGAAATTTTTTCTGTCTAAGTACGCCTGCAGCAGGATTTGGGCGGAAAGCGCGTCGATGATTGACCGGCGGCGACCGCTTTTGCAGTCGGTCAGGTTCAGGTAGGTGTATGCCTCGACGGTCGTCAGCCGTTCGTCGAAGTATTCCAACGGCAACCCCGTCGCCTCCGCCAATTTTTCGCCGAATATGCGGGTCTTTTCCGCGCGGAAGGACTCGCTGCCGTTCATGTTGCGCGGCAGACCGCATACCAGCAGTTCCGCGCCGAGCGTCCTGACCTGCTCCGCGCATTTCCGCACCGCGTCGTTGAGCCCCGTGACGGAAACGGTGCCGACGGCGGAGGCGAGCAGTTCGCCCTCGTCCGAAAGCGCGAGTCCGACCCGCGCGTCCCCGAAATCGATGCCGGCGATTCGCATGAAAAAAATCAACCTCTTTCCTGTTTTTAAACGCGCATAAACCGCGCGGACGCGGGACAAACTAAACGCGGAACCGCCGAAAGGCGGCGACGAAAAAGAAAGGGAAGGGCAGACGACATGGAATTTTCGAAGAAACAAAAAGCGCCCTACCGTCCCAACGCGGACGTCCATTGGGGCGACCGCTATACGCGTCCGATTCAGTCCGCTCCCCGGCGAATCGACGGCGGTTTTTACGATTTGACCGACGATTTCATCGGCGAAATGTGTCTTTACAGCGAAACGGACCCGTCCGGCAGCTATACCGGATATCCGCGCGACGACGACACGCCGATACAGGACGCGGACGACCTTTAACGGACTCACGGGAACCGTTCCGACCGGAGGATTTTCGCTTCCGGTCGGTTTTCTTTTTGCCGTTACCTTCCCAAAATGCGGCGAATCTCCGCCGCGAGCAACGCGGAAACGCGGACGGACGTGTTGACGTTCGGGTGTCCGCCTCCGCCGGTCTCGCCCGGGACCTGATACATCGAATCCACCTGCAGGTAGTACGCCTGCCCGGCTTCCCGGTCGAATGTTTCGACCGCCTGACGGACCGCGTCGCACTTGCTCTGGTCCATTACGCCGTAGCACCAGACGATTGGCTTGCCCGGATACGCGGCGCGGACCTCCTGCAGGAGCGAGAGCGCCGCCGGAAGAAATTCCGCGTCGGTCACGCCGCCCCACGCGTCGTTCGTGCCGGCGTTGATGACGGTCAAATCGGGGATTCGCCGGCTGTGGTCCCACTGTCCGCCGGTCGGCGTTTCCCGTTGGAACGCCTGCCGAAGGGTCAGGTCGTTTCGGTCGCCGTTGCAGTTGGCGACGATTCCCTTGCCGGACGCGCCGGCGAGCAGGAGTTCCGCGTCGAGCAGTTCGGCGGTGCGGTAGGCGTAGGAACGGGAGGAATCCTGTTCGTAAACGCTGTATCCGACCGACGTCGACGGACCGACCACGCCGTAGCCGCAAGTGATGGAATCTCCGATGAACGTCAGCCGCAACGGTTTCTCCGCCGGCGGGTCGAGCAGCGCGGGCGACTCCCCGAACAGCACGGCGCTCGCGACGCGCACCGGAACGTTCCCCTCCGTCACCCGCAGGACGCGGATCGTATGCACGCCCTCCGGCAGTCCTTCGACGATAAGTTTCTCGTTCCCGTTCGCGACCGCGAAACGTTGCGGGACGCCGTCGGTCCAGACGCGAAGATAGGCGGGCTGGGGGTCGGCGTAGGAGCCGAAATTGAGGAAAAACCCGCTCCCGGCGAAACGGAAAGCAAAGCCGCTGTCGCACCACGGCAGGGCGAGTTCGCCCTCGGCGGGCAGGAAGGTCTTTCCGAGCGCGCGGAAAGCGGACGGGGCGTGCAGGGGGTGTTCGCTGTAGGTCAACATACGTTTTTGTCCTTTCGGGGGAAATTCTTACAGGTCGACGGGGCGGTGCTCCGCCGCGGAACGGTAAATCGCGAGAATGAGGTCGACGGGACGGCGCCCCTCCCGCAAGTCGATGAGCGGCTTTTCGCCGGTGCGGAGGGCGCGGATAACGTCGGCGAACTGCTGGGTGTGTCCGTATGTGGACAAAGCGGTCGGCACGGACGCGGACGAATGCGGGGCGGACGGGGAAACGACGTCCTGCGTTTCGCCGTTCGGCAAATCCCAGCGGACGATGGAAGTTTCCTCCAGCGCGATACTGCCCGCGTCGCCGTTGAGTTCCAGACGGCGCGGATAGCCCGGACCGACGGACGTGGTCGCCTGAATCACGCCGAGCGCCCCGGAACGGAACTCCGCGACGGCGGACAGCGTGTCCTCCACTTCGATATGCCGGGAGAGCGTTTTGGAAAGCGCGTAGACGCTTTTGACGTCCCCGGCGAGGTAGAGCAGCAGGTCCACCCCGTGAATGCCCTGGTTCATCAGCGCGCCGCCGCCGTCCACCGCCTTCGTGCCGCGCCACCCGCCGCTGTCGTAGTATTCCTGGGAGCGGTGATACTTCATATAAATATCTGCGCAAACCAGTTTTCCGAGTCGCCCCCCGTCGAGGGCGTCCTTCGCCATGCGGACCCCTTGCGAAAAGCGGCTTTGCGCGATGGAGGACAGCAGAACCCGGTTCCTTTCGCAAGCCTCCTGCATTTGGTCGAGTTGCGCGGACGTGATGGCCATCGGCTTTTCGACGATGATGTGCTTTCCGGCGTTCGCGGCGGCGACGGCGGTCTCGGCGTGGAAACCGCTGGGCGTGCAGATGTTGACGACGTCTACGTCCGGGCAGGCGAGCAGTTCCTCCACGCTCGCGAACGCGCGCACGTTATGCCGCGCGGCAAACGCGGCGGCGGCCTGCGGCCGGACGTCCGCCGCGCCAATCAGACGGGCGTCCCCCGGCAGGTCGGCGAGCGCGTTCGCGTGGAAATCCGCGATGACGCCGCAACCGATAATCCCGAATCCGATGGGGTTTTCCATACGAAACCAACCCTTTCCGACGTGTTCTTTCCTTGTCATTTTAACAAAATTTGCTCCTTTTGTCAACAGTTTCCGCAAAATCCCTTGACAGCCCGCGCCGAAAGGAGTATGATTAGTATGGAAAGCAAGTCGGAACTCCCGACCCAAAGAAAAGAGGATTTATTTTGAAAAGGATTTACAACTTCTCCGCCGGCCCCTCGATGCTGCCGCTTCCCGTGCTGGAACGCGCCGCCGCCGAGATGACCGATTACAAAGGCAGCGGCATGTCCGTCATGGAAATGAGCCACCGCTCCGCCGTCTACCAGCAAATCATCGACGAAACGGAACAGCGTTTGCGTACGCTGATGGGCATTCCGGACAACTACAAGGTGCTCTTTCTGCAGGGCGGCGCGACGACGCAATTCTCCGCCGTTCCGCTCAACCTCATGACCGGGAGCGGCAAAGCGGACTACATCGTCAGCGGGCAGTTCTCCGGCAAGGCTGCAAAAGAAGCCGAACGGTTCGGCGAGGTCCATGTGCTCGCGACCTCGAAGGACCGCAACTTCGCCTACGTCCCGTATGTGACCGAATTCGACGCGGACGCGGATTACGTCCATATCTGCTACAACAACACCATTTTCGGCACGACGTACCCGTACGTCCCCGCGACCGGTAAAATCCCGCTCGTGGCGGATATGTCCTCCGGAATCCTGTCCAAACCGGTCGACGTGACCGACTACGCGCTCATCTACGCGGGCGCGCAAAAGAACATGGGTCCGTCCGGGCTGACCGTCGTCATCATTCGCGACGACCTTATCCACGACCCGCAACCGGTCTGCCCGATCCTCATGCAGTATAAAGTGCAGGCGGAGAACGGCTCGATGTACAACACCCCGCCGTGCTACGCCATCTATATCGCCGGGCTGGTCTACGAGTGGCTCCTGTCCATCGGCGGTCTGACCGAAATGCAGAAAATCAACGAGAAGAAGGCGGGAATGCTCTACGACTTCCTCGATAACAGCAAACTCTTCCGCCCGACGGCGGACAAGGATTGCCGCTCGCTCATGAACGTCTGCTTCGTCACCGGCGACGACGCGCTCGACAAGAAATTCTGTGCCGAAGCGACCGAGGCGGGTTTCTCGAACCTGAAGGGGCACCGTTCGGTCGGCGGAATGCGTGCGTCCATCTACAACGCCATGCCGGTCGAGGGCGTCGAATCGCTCGTCGCGTTCATGGCAAAATTCGAAAAGCAAAACGGCTAACACCGGTAAAGAAAGGACCTGCCGCCATGCGTGGGGTAGGAAATAGGGGAAAAACCATGAAAACCATTCGTCTTTTCAATTCCATCAGTCAGGTCGGGCTTGACGCGTTCGACCCCGCAAAGTACGCGCTGACGACGGAGGACGCGGACGCCGAGGGGATTCTCGTGCGTTCCGCCGTGCTGCACGACACGCCGTTCCCGCCGTCGCTGACCGCTATCGCCCGCGCCGGGGCGGGGGTCAACAACATTCCGCTTGAGCGTTGCGCGGAAAACGGGATCGTCGTGTTCAACACGCCCGGCGCGAACGCGAACGGCGTCAAGGAACTGACCGTTTTGGCGCTTTTGCTGGCGTCCCGCCGCGTGTCGCAAGGCATCGAGTGGGCGAAAACGCTCAAGGGCGACCCGGAACTTTCCAAAAAGGTCGAAAAGGGCAAGTCCCAGTTCGTCGGGCCGGAATTGCGGGGCAAGACGCTCGGCGTCATCGGTCTGGGCGCGATAGGCGGCATGGTCGCGAACGCGGCGGACAGCCTCGGCATGAACGTCGTCGGTTGCGACCCGTTCCTTTCGGTCAAGGCCGCGTGGTCGCTGAAAACTTCGGTCCACAGCGCCGCGAGCTATGACGAGATTTACGAAAAAGCGGACTATATCACCTACCATATCCCGGCTCTGCCGGAGACAAAGGGCATCATCAACCGCGAAAACATCGCCAAAATGAAGGACGGCGTCCGTATCGTCAACCTCTCGCGCGGGGACCTCGCGAACGCGCAGGACGTCGCGTCGGCGCTGAAGAGCGGCAAGGTCGCCGCGTATGTGACGGACTTCCCGTGCGACGAACTGCTCGGCGTCGACGGCGCGGTCTGCACGCCGCACCTCGGCGCCTCCACGCCGGAATCCGAGGACAATTGCGCCCAGATGGCTGCCCGCGAACTCATCGACTACCTCGAAAACGGCAATATCCGCAACAGCGTCAACTTCCCGGAAATCGTCATGCCCAAACTGCACCGGCACCGCCTCGTCCTGCTGCACCGCAACGTGCCGGGCGTTATCAACAACGCGTCCGGCGTGCTCGCGGAGGCGGGTATCAACGTCGAAGCGATGGCGAACCGTTCCAAGGGCAACTACGCCGTGTCCTTGCTCGATATCGACGGCGATATCGGCGAAGACGTCGTCGGGCGCGTTTCCGCCGTCGAAAACGTGTTGCGGGTGCTTTTGAAGTGATTTTACGCCGATAAACGAAAAAAGGAGGGACGGCAAATGCGCCGGGCAAACCAGAAAACACACCTGCGGGACCTCACGCTCGCCGCGATGTTCCTCGCCCTCGGGCTGATTCTGCCCTTTTTCACCGGGCAGGTCCCGCAAATCGGGAGAATGCTGTTGCCGATGCACATTCCGGTGTTCCTGTGCGGGCTGATTTGCGGTTGGCAGTACGGCGGCACGGTCGGCGCGGTTCTGCCGCTCCTGCGCTCCGTCTGGTTCGGCATGCCCGCGTTCTACCCGGACGCGCTTGCGATGTCGGTGGAACTGCTGACCTACGGGCTTGTTGCGGGGTTGCTGTATTCCCGTTCCCGTTGGCAGTGCGTGTTCGCGCTCTATCGAAGTCTGCTCGCCGCGATGCTCGCCGGGCGGGTCGTCTGGGGGCTTGCGGAGATTCTTCTGCTGAGGTTCAGCGGGAGCGCGTTCACGTGGAAAGCGTTCCTCGCGGGGGCGTTTCTCAACGCGATTCCGGGGATTTGCCTGCAATTGCTTTTGATTCCCGCCGTCATGGTCGCGCTCAACCGCACGGGGCTCGTCCGATTCCGCCGGGAGCCGAAAAAACCGAAGGAAACGGCGTAAGGAAATTTTGGGTGGCAAACACAATCGCGGCGGCGCTTGCAACTTCGCCTTTTGCAAAAGTCTTGTCGGGAGGGCTTGACAAACCGCGAAAAACGTGGTATACTGACAAAAATTGAATCGTCTTACGTCTTATCAAGAGTGGTGGAGGGAACTGCCCTTTGAAGCCCGACAACCTACCGGGTGCGGCAAGGTGTCAATTCAGCGATTTCTATCGAAAGATGAGCGACATGCGGATTCTGACGTTTCTTCGCGCTTTCAAAGCCTCTGCTCTTGCGAGCAGGGGCTTTCGTTTTCTCGTAACACGGTTCGCAAAAAAGAAAGGACAGCAAAAAAATGGAACGAAACATCACCTATTTCACCAGCGAGTCGGTTACGGAAGGCCACCCGGACAAACTTTGCGACCAGATTGCCGACGCCATCCTCGACGGTATCCTCGCGAAGGACCCGTCCGCGCGCGTCGCCTGTGAAGTCGCGGCAGCGACGGGGCTTGTGCTGATTATGGGGGAAATCACGACGGACGCCGTGTTCGACGCGCAGGAAATCGCGCGCGCGGTCATTCGCGACGTCGGGTATGACGACGGCGCGAAGGGGTTCGACGGGAACACTTGCGGCGTGCTGGTTTCCCTGCACCGTCAGTCGCCGGACATCGCTATGGGCGTGGACCGCGCGCTGGAAAGCAAGAACGGCGAGACCGCGTCCCTTGAAATCGGCGCGGGGGACCAGGGCATGGTGTTCGGCTATGCCTGCCGCGAAACGCCGGAACTGATGCCCTTGCCGATTTCGCTCGCGCACCGGCTGTCCCGCCGGTTGACCGAAGTGCGCAAGAAACGTATTCTGCCCTACCTTTACCCGGACGGCAAGACGCAGGTCACGGTCGCCTACGCCGACGGCAGACCGGTTCGCGTGGATACCGTCGTCGTTTCGACGCAACACAGCGCCGAGGTCCCGATGGAATCCTTGCGTGCGGACGTTTTGCGGGAGGTCGTCCTGCCGTCGCTTCCGGCGGGGCTGGTGGACGAAAACACCCGGTTCCTCGTCAATCCGACCGGTCGGTTCGTCGTCGGCGGTCCGTCCGGGGATTCCGGCGTGACCGGGCGCAAAATCATCGTCGATACCTACGGCGGGTACGCCCGGCACGGCGGCGGCGCATTCTCCGGCAAGGACCCGACCAAAGTCGACCGTTCCGCCTCGTATATGGCGAGATGTGTGGCGAAAAACCTCGTCGCGGCGGGCGCCGCCGAGAAATGTGAGGTGCAGATTGCCTATGCAATCGGGGTCGCGAAACCGGTCTCGGTCCGCGTCGACACGTTCGGCACCGGCGTAAGACCGGACGGCGAACTCGCGTCGGCGGTCGCGGAACTGTTCGACTTGCGCCCGGCGGCAATCATCGAGCGGCTGGATTTGCGCCGCCCGTTCTACCGCACGACGACCAACTACGGACACTTCGGTCGCGAGGACGCCGGATTCGCGTGGGAAAAGACGTCGTACGTCCCCGCGATTCGGGAAAAACTGGGGCTGTAATGTCATAAAACCCGTACGCGGTGCATACAATACTTGCGAAAACCCAAAAAAAGGCAGGGAATTTGTATGAAACGCGTCCAATGGAAGAAACTTTTGCTCTGCATCGCCCTCCCGCTGGCGGTCGGCGGGCTTGCCGCGGCGCTGACCGGCGGGAGCATGGCGAAGTTCGCCTCGCTCAAACAGCCCCCGCTTTCTCCGCCGGGGTGGGTGTTCCCAGTCGTTTGGACGGTGCTGTATGTACTCATGGGAATCGCCTCCTACCTCGTGTTGACGTCCGGGCGCGCCGACCGGTCCGCCTGCTGGCTGTACGGCCTGCAACTGGGGTTCAACTTCGTCTGGCCGCTGCTGTTTTTCCGGGGGGAACTGTTCTGGTTTGCGTTCGTCTGGCTCGTCGCGCTGTGGGCGCTGGTGTTCGCGACGGCGGTGCGGTTCCATGAGATTTCCGCCCCGGCGGGGTGGCTGTTCGTGC
>CANQTR010000063.1 GCA_947626805.1 uncultured Clostridia bacterium | reverse complement strand
CCGATTAGTTTACCACATCCCGGACCGTTTGTCAAGGGGTTTTTGCAAAAAAGTTCGACTTTTTTTCGTCGCCCCCCGCTCCCCTCGCGGCGTATTCGTATTCTATCACGCTTTGCGCCGATTGTCAATCCCCATTTTCCGACATTCTTTCCCGATTTCGCGCCGATTTTTCGGGCATTCTGCATAACAGGCCCGTTTTTTGACCACACTTCAAGCGAAAGGAGACATTTCCATGACCGCTATCTTTATCCGCACCATTTTCATGTATGTTTCCATGATGCTGGTCGTTCGCCTGATGGGGAAACGACAAATCGGGGAACTGCAAATGACCGAATTCATCTCCGCCGTCCTGCTTTCGGAAATCGCCGCCCTGCCCATCACCGACCGGGACATTCCGTTGCTCTACGGCATTCTACCGCTCTTCGTCATCGGTTCGTTCGAGGTCGTCCTCGCCCTGCTCTGCCGGAAGTGCCGCCCGCTCCGCCGCCTGCTGGAGGGCAAGCCCATCGAACTGGTCCACAACGGACACTACCTCCAACGCAACCTGACGCGCACCCGCATCTCGCAAGAGGAAGTCGAGGCGCAAATACGCATCAACGGCTACCGGGGCATCGAGGAAGTGGATTGCGTTTTCCTCGAGCAGACCGGCAAAATGAGCGTTCTGCCCGTCAGGAATGTCCAAAGCGGCGGGAATTCCGGCGCCTGAACGCCGAAAGGAGCATATATAAATATGAAGCAATTTTTGCTCGCCGTCCTGTTGCTCGCGCTGACCGTCACACTGACCGCCGTCAACGCCGCCGTCGTCCGGCGGGACGTCGACCGCCTGTCCGCCCTCGCCGCGCAAGACGACACCGAACGGCTCTGCGCCGAACTGGAAAAACGCGACGGTTTCCTCTCGCTGACCGTCCACCACGCCCTGCTCGAACAAATCCGTCAGCAGGCAAACGCCATGAACGCCTACCGACCCGTCGACGAAGAAGGCATGCAGGCGGACTACCGCTCCGCGAAGGAGACCCTGTTCATGCTCCTCAACGAAATCCGCGTCGGAGAAAAATGCAGTATTGTTAACATTTTTTGACTTGACATTTGCCCCCGTATGGAGTATCTTATTTTTGCGCCGCTTTGAATGACGCGCCTGCGCGGCGTCCGTATTTGCCGAAATCCGTTTTCGGCTTTTACAACTTTTTGACAATTTCCTGTTGACTTCCTGTGCGGCGAAGTGCTACAATGGACCCGCCTTCGACGGAAAGGAAGTTCCCGCGTCCGCGGCCGCGCCGAAAAAAGAGCGCGGCCGGAGGCGCCGTATGGTCTGCGGCAGGTCCGGCGGTATTCGGTTCATTCCCGCGCTGCTTTGACGTCCTTGCCGCCCTCCCCGCCGCCTGTTGTCTGAACCTGTATTCAGTATATGGAACCGCACACCGAAAGGGGTACCCTATGGACAAGCCAAATTCCGACAAAATTCTGCTCGCTCCCTCCCTGCTCGCCGCCGATTTTTCCCGGCTCGGCGAACAGTTGGCGGATATCCGCCGCGGGGGCGCCGCCTATCTGCACCTCGACGTGATGGACGGGCTGTTCGTGCCGAACATTTCCTTCGGCGTGCCGGTCGTCAAGTCCCTTCGCCCGCATTCCGATTTGCTTTTTGACGTACATCTGATGATCGACCGCCCGGAGCGTTACCTTTCCGCCTTCGTTTCCGCCGGAGCGGACATCCTGACGATTCACCATGAGGCGACGGAGCGCCCGCGGGAAGCGCTCGAACGGATTCGCTCCCTCGGCGTGCAGGCGAGCATTTCCGTCAAGCCGGACACCCCGGTAGAAGTGCTTTACGACCTTCTGCCGCTGTGCGACATGGTACTGATTATGACAGTCGAACCCGGTTTCGGCGGGCAGAAATTCCGCCCGGAACAACTCGAAAAAGTCCGCAAACTCGTCCGCGAACGGCAGGCGCGGGGACTATCCTTCCGCATACAGGCGGACGGCGGGATCGGCGCGGAAAACGCGCGGGAATGCGCGGACGCGGGCGTGGACGTCCTGGTCGCCGGAAGCAGTGTGCTGGGTCGACCGGACCCGTGCGAGGCGGCCCGCGCCGTCCTCCGCGCGGCGGAAGGGAGGGATTGACCGTGGCGCGCAATACGAAAAAATCCAGCCCTTACCTCTACGTCGCGATTGGGCTCATCATCGTCGCGGTCCTTCTGCTGGTCACGATTCTGGTGCTCTCCGTTTCCGAATACGGCGGTTCCGGCGAATCCTCCGTTTCGGTCGGCGGCGAGTCCGCGATACCGTCGACGCCGGACGCGAGTCAAACCCCGTCCGTCCAAACGTCGAGCGAGCCGTCCGTTCCCGTCGGACTGCCAAGCGAAAGCGAACAGACGAGTCCGCCGGTCAGCGTCGAGCCGCCGGTCTCCGGCGTAGGCAACCTGCCCGAGCAGCCGGAAACGGCAAAAGCCTACGAGCGAACGGTCGGCAAAGCCTATTCCATCGACATGAACCCCTACGAGCAGTACGTCTGCCCGGCGGACCCAATGGAATACGTGTTCCTCGTCGACGCGTCGCACACGCTTGCGGCGGACTTCGAACCGTCCGACCTCGTGACGATCAAGGACATGAAACCGGGTCGGCCGGATTATTACAGCAAGATGCGCGCCGTCGCGGAAAAAGCGCTCGAGGCGTTCTTAGAGGAAGGGCGTATGTACGGCATCGACGACGTGCTGGTTTCCAACGGGTTCCGTTCCTACGGCAGTCAGGCGGCGCTGTTCAACAGCTACATCGCCCAGGAGCGCGCGGCGCACCCGGACGAAACGGAGGAACAAATCGAAGCCCGCGTGCTGGTCTATTCCCTGCGTCCCGGCACGAGCGAGCACCAGAGCGGTCTTTGCGTGGATATGCACAACCAGCAAAACACCGATATGTCCTTCGCCGGGACGGAAGCGGCGAAATGGCTGGAGGAAAACTGCTACCGCTTCGGGTTCGTCCTGCGCTACCCGGAGGACAAGGAAAACATCACCACCGTCATGTTCGAGCCGTGGCACTTCCGTTTCGTCGGGCGCGTAGCGGCGACCGAAATGCACGAACTGGGAATGTGCCTCGAGGAATACTGCGACTACAAGGGGATTCGATAAGCCCGCACCCGCCGGAACGCCTTTGCATATGCTACCTGTGAAGGGAGGATATGACATGGCTTGCTTCGATTCGCTCTTTGGCAACGGCAACAACTGCTGGTGGATCATCATCCTGATCGCAATCGTACTTTGCTGCTGCTGCGGCTAAAGGCTCCCGGCATATGCTTGCTGCATACCCAAGAAAGGCCCTCGCTCCCCCTCGCGGAGCGGGGACCTTTTTTTGCCGCACGAGAAGGAACGTTTGGGGGTGCCGGCACCCCCAAGCCCCCCTGACGCGCATTCGGCAGTCAACCCCGTTGACCGCCGATGCGGGGCGTTTGCGGAATTTTACCTTCCTGCTTCGAAGTTTTGCCCGTCGCGAACCTTTCCCGAGCGTTTTTTCGTATGCCGTCGCGCCCCGTCGGCAATACTAACCACGAAAGGACGTGACGAAACGATGAAGCAGCCGTTTGTGGTCAAGGCGCTGTATGTAGCGGTGCCGGTCGCGGTGATGTCGGCGGTGGTGGCGCTGTTCCGGTATGTGATGGTGCTCATAGGAATGTAACCCATAAAATTCCCCCTTGCTTTTTTGCGGAAAGTTCGGTATAATGGGGAAAAGGAAGCAAAAAAGGAAGGGATTCCCCGTGAGAGAACACATTTACACGATTGAAATCAACGACGCGTTCGACAAAAAGAACGGCACCTGCCCGCTGTGCCTGCTGTACGCAAAACTGGAGGACGCGGAACTGGACCTGATTCTCGGCGCGTCGATGATGGAGCCGGAGGTCCGCAAGGTGACGAACCGCAAGGGGTTCTGCGGGCGGCACTACCAGAAGATGTTCCCCCGCAAGAATCGGCTCGGCATGGCGCTGACGCTCGAAAGCCACCTTGACGAACTGAAAAAGGAGCTCAAGCCGGGCGGACTGCTTTCGCGGGACGCGGCGGAGAAGGGGGTCCGGCGGGCGGAAGAACTCGGACAGACCTGCTACGTCTGCGACCGAATCGAGGAAAAATTCGCGCGGGTGCTGGTCAACACCGCCGACCTGCACGCCGAGGAATCCGATTTCCGCAAGAAATTCAACGAGCAGAGCCACTTCTGCCTGCCCCACTACGCCCGGCTCCTGCGGACCGCCGCGAAGTGCCTCGACAAGAAAGCGTACGGTGCATTTGCCGAGGACGCCGCCAAACTCGAAAGCGCCTATGTTTCCAAACTCAAGGACGACATCTCCTGGTTCTGCAAGAAATTCGACTACAACTTCGAAAACGAACCGTGGTACGACTCCAAGGACGCGGTCGAGCGCTCTATCCGTTTCCTTTCCGGCAACATCGAACTCAAGGGCTGATTTTGCGCCACACCGAAATTGACATAATTCGCCGGATTCTCCACAGGGGTTTTCCACTTTTCCACAGAGTTTTCCACATGGAAAACCGCGTCAGGACAAGCCGCCGGGGCAAAAAAGGGGAAAACCGTCCACTTTTCCACAGAGTTTTCCACAAGAAACGCATGGGATTATGTCAATCGACATAAAAGAAACCAAAAACCGGGGAGCCTCATTCCCCGGTCCGACCCGTCGAAAAAATCTTCGAAAAAGCAGGTATCCTATCGAACTATCGTTCGCGCGGACGCCGTTGCGCGCGGGGCGGGACGAAACGAAAAAACGGCGATGACGCCGCCAAAAAGAGCGGCGACACAGCCGTTTTTTTCGACAAAACGGGGGAATTCCCGGAAAAATCGGGGCGCGGCGAAGCGCTCCGCCGCGACCACATTCCCCGAACGCGTCGGGAGGACCGCCGTTTACTCGGCAGGCTCCCGGACGATACGGGCGGACAGGGTTTTGACCAAATCGTCGAGTTCCGCGTCGTCGGCGCGCCAGAATTCGACGGGGTCGCCGGTTTTGAGCGTGATACGGACGCGCTTGTACTCCGCAAGTTCGTGCAGTCCGTCCGGTCGGAACGCCTCGACCTGCGCGACGTTTTCAAACAGGACGGTACGGAACAGTTCCTCCTGCTTTCCGTCGACCAGCCCGAACGATTGCGAACCGATAAGGATACGGTTCCGTTCGAACAGGTAGGCCGCAAACGAAATACGGTCGGTCCTGCGGTGGGTATCCTGCCCGACGCGCAAGCGCATTCCTTCTCCGTAGAGGAAACTTCGGGAATAGCAGATACGGTCCTCGGGAACGGCGACCGGAGCCTTGCCGCGCCCGTTGCCGCGGTTCAGTTCCGCGTTGACATAGTCCGTGTAGCGGGTGCGGAACGCCTTTTCGAGGTCGTTGCAGACGCCGTCGTACTCCCGGTCCGTGACGGAGCGCGTGCTCGTAACGATGGAAACGACGACCGCGATGACGCCAATCGGTCCGACGATCCAGTACAGCCACCAGATCCGCAAGAACAGCAGTCCCGCGCAGGCAATCGCCACAACGGCGCAGATTTTGGAAACCCAGCCCATCGCAGCGCCCGAAAAATACCGCTCGTTTTGTTTGGTGTCGATTTGCATTCGATTTCACCGCCTTTCGGGGTACAGTATAACATACTACCGCCCGTCTGTCAATCAATTTTCGGTTGAGGATGGCAAAAAAGTTTCCCGGAAGCGGACAGTCGAAGGCGGAAAGATGGAAAAAGTTTCGCAAAAACAGACAGTCGAAGGCGAAAAAAGGAAAAGGTTTCGCGGAAGCGGACAGTCGAAGGCAGAAAGAAGGAAAAAATATCGCGGAAGCGGGCGGGTCGAAAAGTGCGGAATTTCCCCTTGCATTTTGCCGAAGAATGTGCTATACTGTTCTGAAAGAATAAACGAAGGGGACGGGAGCGGTCCTATGGAAATCATCATTATCGGCGGCGGAAGCGTCGGGGCCGCCATCTGCTCGCAACTTGTGACGGAAAAGCACAACATCACGGTCGTCGACCGCGACGCGTCGGCGCTCACCGAAATTACCAACCTGTGCGACGTGTTCAGCGTCGAGGGGAACGGTGCGGATGTCGGCGTCCTGCGGAAAGCCGGCGCGGAAAAGGCGGACCTGCTGATCGCTGTCACGTCGAGCGACGAGGTCAACATTCTCTGCTGCGCGGCGGCGAAAAAACTCGGCACGGGCCACACCATCGCCCGCGTCCGCAACCCGGAATACTCCGAGCTGATGCAGTTGATGCGGAGCGAAATGAGCCTTTCCATGACCATCAACCCCGAGCTCGCCGTCGCCCGCGAGGTCTACCGTATGCTCCGCTTTCCCGCCGCCGCAAAAATCAGCGCCCTCTGCCGCGGGCGGGTGGAAATGGCGGAATTCCGCGTGCCGGATGCCTCGCCGATTTGCGGGCAGACGCTCAACGACCTGCGCGCGAAACTGCAGATTCGTTTCGTCGTCTGCGGCGTATTACGCGGGGAGCAGGTGTTCATTCCGTCCGGCGACTTCCGCGTCGAAGCGGGCGACCTGATTTGCGTGACCGTCCCGGACGAGGAAACGGCGGAATTCTTCACCGCCCTCGGCGGACGCAAAAAACCGATGCGGAACATCCTCATCGTCGGCGGCGGGCGGGTCACGTACTACCTCGAAGCGCTCATGGAAAAGGGGCGGTACAACTCCACGGTCATCGAAAAGGACGCGACCCTCTGTCAAGCCATCGCCGAGCGGTACAACTGCACGGTCATACACGGCAACGGCGTCCGGCAGGAACTGTTGCTCGAAGAAGGGCTCGACCACTGCGACGCGTTGCTCGCCCTTTCGGACCGGGACGAGGAAAACGCCATCGTTTCCATGTACGCCAAGACGCGCGGGGTCTCCAAAGCGGTCACGCTCATTCGGGCGATGCCCTACGTCGATTTCTTCAAGGGCGTCGGGCTTGACAGCATCGTTTCCCCCCGCTCCTCGACCGCCACGCATATCCTGCGTTTCGTCCGCTCCATGACCAGCGTGCGGGACTCGGAAATCGAATCCCTGCACAGACTGCTCTCCGGGCAGGTGGAAGCGCTGGAATTCATCGTCAAGGAGGACATTCGCGGACTGACCGAAATCCCGCTCAAGCAGCTCCGGTTCCGCAAGGGGGTCCTCATCGCCTGCATTGTCCATCAGGAGCGGCTCCTCATCCCGACCGGCGACGACGTCATCAGCAACGGCGACACGGTCATCGTCATCACCGGCGAGCGGATTCGGGGCATACGGGACATTCTTTCCTAATATGAATTACCGCATGGTCGGATACCTGCTGGGTATCATCCTCTTTATCGAAGCGGCGCTGCTCGCCGTGCCGATGCTGACGGCATGGATTTGCGGGGAGTCGCTGCTGCCGTTCCTGTTCGCGGCGCTGCTGCTGCTGCTCGCGGCGATTCCGGCGCTGTTCTGCAAGCCGGCGGAGAACCGCATTTACGCGAAGGAAGGGTTCGTCGTCGTCGGCGCGGCGTGGCTGCTGCTTTCGGCGTTCGGGGCGTTGCCGTTCGTGTTTTCCGGCGCGATTCCCAACTATATCGACGCGTTTTTTGAGACCGTTTCCGGCTTTACGACGACCGGGGCGACCATTTTGACCGAAATCGAGACCCTGCCGAAAGGGATTCTGCTCTGGCGGAGTTTCACGCACTGGATTGGCGGAATGGGCGTGCTGGTGTTCATGCTCGCGATTCTGCCGTCCGCGGGCGGACAGGCTATCCACCTGCTTCGCGCGGAAACGACCGGACCGACCAAGGGCAAACTGGTCCCGAAACTGCGGCATACGGCGCTGATTCTCTACGCGCTCTACTTCGCCCTGACCGTCCTGCAGACGGTTCTCCTGCTGCTCGCGGGACTGCCGCTGTTCGACGCGGTCACGACGGCGTTCGGCACGGCGGGGACCGGCGGATTTTCCGTCCGCAACGCCTCTATCGCCGCCTACAACAACCCGGCGGCGGAATGGATTGTCGCGACCTTCATGCTGCTGTTCGGCGTGAACTTCAACATCTATTTCCTCCTGCTGCTGCGGCGGGTCCGGACCGTCCTGCGCAATGCGGAACTGCGGGTGTACCTGCTGATTGCCGGGACGTCGACGCTGCTCGTCGCGCTCAATACCGCACGGCTGTTCAAGGGCGTCGAGCCCTGCCTGCGCACGGCGTTCTTCCAGGTCACGACCATCATGTCCACGACCGGGTTCGTCACGACCGATTACAACCTCTGGCCGGACCTGTCAAAGACGGTCCTCGTCACACTGATGATTATCGGCGGTTGCGCCGGGTCGACGGCGGGCGGACTGAAAGTCTCGCGGGTGATGTTGCTTGTCAAGAACATGGCGCGGGAAGTCAAGCACATCATCAAGCCCCGCTCGGTCAACGTCGTCAAGCAGGACGGCGACGCCGTTTCGGTCGACACGCTGCACCACGTCAGCAACTACATTTCCATCTACGTTTTCATCATCATCGTCACGACGCTCCTGCTCTCCGTCGACGGATTCGGGCTGGAAACCAACCTGACCGCCACCCTCGCCTGTATCAA
Source organism: uncultured Clostridia bacterium (assembly GCA_947626805.1). Lineage (GTDB taxonomy): Bacteria > Bacillota > Clostridia > Oscillospirales > CAG-382 > Coliplasma. The sequence goes on along the minus strand of CANQTR010000063.1, from coordinate 1,172 downwards.
CAACATCGGACCGGGGCTGGGCATGGTCGGACCGGTCGGCAATTTCGCCGCGTATTCGTACGTTTCCAAAATCCTCCTGTCGCTCAATATGCTCATCGGGCGTCTGGAGATACTGCCGATGCTGATTTTCTTTTCCCCGACGACGTGGAACCTCAAGGGGTTCCGCCGTCTGCACAATGCATAAGTCAAAGAGGAATATCCGGCAAAAAACGTCGGATATTCCTTTTTTTCGGTTTCCTATTGACAAAATAGGAGAATTGTGCTATACTTCTCGGACTATGAAAATATAAAATGTAAAATGGGAGGGAACCGCGGTGGCAAACGGGTCGGGCGGGCGCATGGGCGAAGCGGCGTGGCTCTTCGGGGTACTGCTGTGTTCGCTCGGCGTGTGCCTGTCCGCGAAAAGCGGATTCGGCGTGTCGATGGTCGTCGCGCCGGCGTATGTGCTGCACCGGTTCCTGTCGCCGCACTTCGCGTGGGTGACGTTCGGGGCGGCGGAATACCTGTTGCAGGGCGTTCTGCTGGTCGCCCTGTGCGTTTCCGTGCGGCGGTTCAAAAAGAAGTACCTGCTGTCCTTCGGCACCGCCGTCGTTTACGGCTTTGCGCTGGACGGCTGGCGATTGCTGTTCGGGACGGCGGTCTGTCCGCTCCTTTGGCAACGAATCGCCTGTTGCGCCGCCGGGGCGTGCATTACGGCGTTCTCTATCGCGCTCTACCTACGCACCTACCTGCCGCAACAGGTCTACGAACTGTTCGTCAAGGAACTGACCGAACGCTACAACTTCCGCCTCGGACGGGTGAAATGGCTGTACGACGCGTCCTCCCTGGTGTTCGCCGTCCTGCTGATGTTCGCCCTGTTCCGGCGTTTCTCAACGGATATGGTCGGCGTCGGGACGCTGCTGCTGACCGTCGTCAACACCCCGCTCATCACCCTGTCCGGCAAACTGCTGGACCGTTTCTTCACGTTCGACCCCGCCTTCCCGCGTTTCCGCGCGCAATTCGACAGGTTCTTCAACTAAGCGACGCAAAGGAGTTCTTATGCTGTTCGGAAAACAAATCAACCGCTACTACCGCAAGTACGCTCCGGCGCTGCTGCTCGGACTGCTTGCGCTGGTGGTCGTCGACTATTTCCAACTGGTCGTGCCGGAACTGTACCAGATGGTCATCAACGG
>CANQTR010000062.1 GCA_947626805.1 uncultured Clostridia bacterium | reverse complement strand
TCTGATCCGTCCCGCGTTGGAACTCGTCATGGCGGAGGAGCAGGAAGGATCCGGACCGACGCTGACCGTATCGTGAACAAAACAAACTGCAAGGCACCGAAAAAATCGGTGCCTTTTTTGTATGGAAGCGCAAAGAAAACGGACTGCAATGCCGTTCCGACCGCGCTGAACGAGCAAGCGCCCGTGTCTTCCGAACGGGCGCGGACCGACATAAAACTGTGAGGTGAAAACATACGGAACGGGCATATGCGTGCGTCACAGAAAAATTTTGAATCCACTTTGCAAAGAAAAAATATGCTATAATAACATACGAGTTAGGTTTCGTTTGTGTGAGGGTTCGCTCTCATACGCCAAGGGCGCCCATTTTGGTCTGTCCTTCCACGAAAAAGACGATTGCGAAAGCAATCGTCTTTTTCAATGATGTTTGCCCTATCGGGCAAATGATGTCGGCTCCGCCTGATGATGTTGGCTTCGCCAATGATGTGTCCCCTTCAGGGACAATGAGGGGCAAACATCGCATCATTGTGACCGCGGGGAGCAACATCATACCGCCAAAGGCGGTACATCATTTCGCCGCAGGCGAAGCATCATCTGTGTTTGCAAGAGTTCGCTCTCATACGCCAAGGGGTTCATTTTGGTCTGTCCTTCCAAGAAAAAGGCAATTGCGAAAGCAATCGCCTTTTTCAATGATGTTTGCCCTGTCGGGCAAATGATGTCGGCTCCGCCTGATGATGTTGCCTTCGGCAATGATGTGTGCCTGCGGCACATGCGGGCAAACATCGCATCATTGCGACCGCAGGAAGTAACATCATACCGCCAAAGGCGGTACATCATTTCGCCGAAGGCGATACATCATTCAACAACGGCGCCTTCGCCGAAAGATTCACACATGGAACGATATCATAAAAAAGGAAAGTGCTTTCATGAAAGAAAATAAACTTGCAGAGCTCTCCATGGAATTTTCGGTGGACATTATAAACCTTGTCAAAACGTTAAAATCCAATCATGAATCCATAATCTCCAATCAAATCGGCAGGAGTGGCACATCCATTGGGGCTAATATTCATGAAGCACAATATGCACAAGGTAGAAAAGATTTTATTTCCAAACTTGAAATTGCTCTAAAGGAAGCCAGTGAAACGGGATATTGGCTTGAATTGCTTTATAGAACAAGATATATTGACGAGCAAACATGCAAAGTGCTTTCTTCTAAATGCGCATCGTTAAGGGTGATGCTGATTGCATCGTGTAAAACCGCAAAGGAAAAGAAGGACGAACCCGTTTGAACCAAATAGCTCGCTGCACAATCTGTGTTTGTGAGGGTTCACTCTTATATGCCAAGGCGTCCATTTTGGTCTGTCCTTCCACAAAAAAGACGATTGCGAAAGCAATCGTCTTTTTCCATGCTGTTTGCCCTCTGGGCAAATGCTGTCGGCTCCGCCTAATGCTGTTGGCTTCGCCAATGACGCGTCCCCTTCGGGGACAACGAGGGGCAAACAGCACATCCTTGCGACCGTAGGGAGCAACAGAAAAGACGCCCCGCGAAAAAAAGTCCGAGGAAATCGGGCTTTTTTGTTTTCGGGGGGCGAAAACAGCCGAATCGACTTACGGAATCGACAGAAATCGCGGGGGCGGCGCGTGCGGGAATCCGGCAAGCGGCCGACTTTCCTTTCAAGCGTACGCAATTCGCATTTTCGGTCTATCACCGTATCACGCTCTGAAATGCCACGGCGCGCCCGATGATACGAATTTCGCCGAGTTCCTCGCCCACATAGACCAGCGGCGCATAGGCGGGATTCTCCGGGGTCAAAATCAGTTTTTCGGATTCCGGGTAGTAGTAGACCCGCTTGAGCGTCGCCTCGTCGCCAATCAGCACGGCGGCGATTTGCCCGTTTTCGACCGTATCCTGCCGACGGATAAACACGACGTCCCCGTCGAGGATTCGCGCGCCGACCATACTGTCCCCCTGTGCGCGCAAGCAGAAATCCGCGTCGAGCGTATCCGACGCGACGATGAACTCCCCGTGCTCCTCGCTCGCGAAGATGGGCTGCCCGCAAGCAATCTTTCCGAGGAGGGGGACTTTTTTTGTTTCAAGCGGGAGGAGGTTTCCGGGAACGCGGGGCGCCCCGACGGGCTCCTGCCCAATCAAATAATCGACACTTACGTCAAAAACCGCGGAAATTCTTCGCAAGACTTCCATCGAGGGAAGAACGCCCGTTTCGTATTTGCCGACCGACGAGCGCTCGACGTTTATCATTTTTGCGAGCTGTTCTTGCGTGATTTTTCGCGCCTTGCGAAGTTGTTTCAGTTTTGCGGAAAACTCCATACGAAGTTCCTCCCTTCCGTTCCATTATATCGAATCAAAATCACATTGTCAATAAATTCTGAAAATGTTTCACAAACCCTATTGACAAATCCGTTTCGATATGCTATTATGTGATTATAATTCAGAATACGTTTTGCCGGGAGGGTCCAAAAGTGAACGATATTCGATTTTCAAAAACGACGCCGCAAAGGGCGCGAAATTCCCTACGCCTATCCCGCCCCGTCGGAGCGAACGGGATACGGACGGCGGGGGGCGGGAAACATCTTGACGCGAAACCGCATACAAAAATACTGAAGGGGGACAAGTCACAATGCAATTGAAACAATGCTATCTCATCGAAAACGACTGCTACAAGCAGTCCGTCAAAATGGACGGCGGCAAGCCGAAGGGCATCGTCGTTCACTCCACGGCGGCGAACAACAAGACGCTGAAACGCTATGTACAGCCGGTCGAGGGGCAGGAAAACCGTCAGGCGATTCTGGACGACCTCGGCAAAAACGGGAACGGAAACCACTGGAACCAAAGCAAGGCGGGCTTTCAGAAGTGCGTCCACGCGTTCATCGGCGTAAACGCGGCGGGCGAAGTGGAAACCTACAACACGCTACCGTTCGACGTGGTCTGCTGGGGCTGTTCCTCCGGCAAAAACGGCAGTTACAACTACAACCCGAACGCACGCGTGCAGTTTGAGATTTGCGAGGACGACCTGCAGGACGAAACCTATTTTGACGCCGTCATGCGCGAGGCGCAAGCGTTCTGCGCGTATCTCTGCAAGCGGTACGGGTTTACGGAACAGGAAATTTGCTCGCACAACGAAGCCGGCAAGGCGGGTATGGCGAGCACGCACACGGACCCGGACTACTGGCTCGCGAATTTCGGGAAGGACATGGACTGGTTCCGGCAGTGCGTCCGCGACCTGCTGACGCCCGAATCGGACGACAACCCGTCCGCGTTCAAGGTCGGCGACCGCGTCCTGTACACCGGCAACGTCCACTACCGGAGCGCGAACGCGGCGACCGGCTACGAATGCGTCGGCGGCGAGGCGGAAATCACGGAAATTTACCGCCCGGGCAAAAGCAAGCACCCGTACCACCTCCGTCACACCGGCGAGGGTTGCACGGTGTTCGGATACGTCGACGCGGGGACGTTCGCGCCGGTCGGTTCGCCCGTCGGGTTCGCGGTCGGCGACCGGGTTCGCTGCAAACCGGGCGTGACGACGTACGCGGGCGGCGGGCGGATGGCGTCCTGGGTGCCGAAGGCGACGCTGTACGTCCGCGCCGTGGAGCAGGGCGGGGCGGTCCTGCTCGTCAGCACCGAACCGACAAAAGCGGTCTACACCGGGCGCGTGAGGGCCGCCGACATGGAAAAATTCTGACAGAGGAAGCGAATCGCATGAACGCAAAGAACAAGCTGTGGCTGAAAGCGGCGGGTATCCGCGCATTGAAAACCATGGCGCAAACGGCGCTCGCCACCATCAGCGCGGAGGCAATGCTGGAAGGGGTCAACTGGCTGACGGTCGCGAGCGCGACCGCGTTGGCGGGGGTCCTGTCGCTGTTGATGTCCGTCGAGGGATTGCCGGAAGTCCGGGCGGTTGAAACCGTTTCGGGCGGCGGGTCGAACGGCGCGCCGTCGCGGGGCGGAAAAAGACGGTCGGGGGAAAGCTCCCTGCCGCCGCAACCCCCGTCGGGAAAATCGGAATAACGCAAATACGGGTCCGTCGGTTTTCCGGCGGTCCCGCATTTTTTCGTGCCGCGCAAAAATTTTTTCAAAAAAATCGCGAAAACCCCTTGACTCTCCGGTACGCTTTCGGTTTATACTGTGCCCGTAAGGTACCTTATGAAAGAACCGAAAGGAGCGCGCACATGAAAATCGGAATTTTTGCAAAACGATGCGGCACGACCGTTTCCACCCTTCGCCACTACGACGAACAAGGTCTCCTACGCCCGGTCTACGTCGACCGATTCACCGGGTACCGGTACTACGACGCGTCGCAACTGCCCGTGTTCGCCCGCATTGAAAAATGCAAAGAAGCCGGGTTCACGCTCGGAGAGATTCGTCTGTTGCTGTATCAAAATGACGAAGAAACTGTCCGGCGGCTTTTCGAGAGCAATCGCGCACGGCTTCAGCGAATGCTCGAAACGCTCGAAACCCTACAAAAAACAACATCGGAGGGAACAGTAATGCAACAAACCATGAAATCTTTTGTGGAAAAAATTGATTTTCCGTTCGTGGACGACGAACAGGTCGTCGGAAAATGGGAGGTGCTGTACGCGACCGTCGACGGCAGGAGGGTCCATCTTCCTGCCGAGGGAACGCGGGAACTGTACTTCCTGCCCGGCGGGACTCGGTACTGGAATTTCGGCTGGACGAAAGGCAAACTGCTTTTTTCCAACGGCTTCGATTCCTTTGCCAATGCATACCGGCTCGACGACCGGGAGGACGGCCTGTATATGACGCTGTTCTTCAAATCGCACGACTACCCGGAAACGGGGGACGTCACCGAACTCACGCTGAAAAAGCGGGACAGCGTGCGCTACACCGCCGACGAGATTGCGCGCAAGGACGACGTCGACCGCCCGTTCGTCGACGACGAGCGCGTGCGCGGACAATGGCGGGCCGTCGCGTATCTGCCGCCGGAAACGAAGGGCGACTTCCGGCTCTCGGAACACGCGGAGGACCCCGGCAGGCTGTTCTGCAAGCGTATCACGTTCCTTGCGGACGGGAAATGCACGTCGGTTTACGGCGAAAGGACCGTCAGCGACCCGGCGGTGCAGACCTGGACGAAAGGGTATGTCCTGCACCGCGCGGAGCACACGGCGTGCGCGTACGAACTTCGGCACGACGGCGCGCGGGAGTACCTTCTGCTGGAATGGAAGAGCGGCGACTACCGCTGGGGCGGTCGGAATTGCGGTCACTACGCATTCGTGCGGGCGTGACGGGGCCTTTCGCGTTCCGGCGGAAAGCGGGGCGGTTCTGACGGTCCCGCGCGACGCGGCGGACCCCGTTCCGGCAAGCCGAACGAAAACAGACTTTGCGGGCTTTTTGCTGCCGGCGCATACTGATGGGAAAATGCGGTACAGTGTCATAAACGGCACTGTACCGCACGCTTTGTAATGGTTTTTATGCTGTTTTCTTTTATCAACAGATATGTGGATTTTGATAGCATGGCGGCGATATAAACTCCATGCTCACTGTTGCTGTCGCGCACAATAGGAAACCTGTCTCATGCGGAACCTGAGGTTTTGTCGACTTATCCCTATTTTCATTTATGTGTTTTTCCTTAATTCCAACAGCGGTATGACGTCAATATGTCATCGAATGCCACCTTCATGTCGGCGTCTTTTTCTATCTCGCCGACCTCATATTCGAAACGGCTTAACGGTATGGTGTTGGACACTTCGCCGAGATTCTCAACGTCCCCACGCATAAGGACAGAAGTGTGGCAGAATTTTTCCGGCAGTTCGTCGTACTTTTTGGAATGGTTTAACCCCTGCTTCAAAAACAACTCGGCTCTCGGTATATCCCCGCTTTGATAATACAGCTTTGCGAGAAGGCAGGATATGTGTCCGTAATGATAGTGTGCAAAGCCATAGTCCCCGTCTTCGTTCATGAGTTCGATTAAGGATAGGCATTTTTGGTAGACGTTTATTTTGTCGTCGTTCGTTTTTGCGGCAAAGGTTCCGAAATTTCGCATTTTATTGATCAGAAACTCCGAACAGATTCGAATGTTTCTTTTGATACAGGCTTCGTATTTCTCGCTGTCCGACCGAATATACAACTGCTCCAGGCACTCGTTGGCTGTATCATAGTAGCTTTCCGGGAAGTCCTCACAGATTTCCTCCGCCTTTTTTCGCATTCCGTCATTCAGATATAAAACCGTTAGTACGTCCATAGCGGAATATCGAATCTTCTGCTCCGTACACCGATCCAGAATTTCACCGCAAAGTTTGTACAGTTCTTCTTTGTGGACTTCCTCTCCAAGCGGGGAATGCGGATAATTCGGATCGTTGAACAGCTCATACAGGTATTTCTCTATGATGCGAAAATCATTCGGATATTTTTTATATATATCCAATGTGCGGTCAAATTTTTCTTTTTGCTTTCCTTCATGCGACAGTCTGTCGTATTCGGAAAGAAATGCATGAATATCTTCTTCTCGTTTTCCGCCCCCAATTTCCAGAAGCACGTCTGCGCTGACGTTGAAAACGGAGGCAAGAATTGGAAGTTGAGAGATGTCGGGCGCCGTTCTGTCACATTCCCATGCGGAAATCGCACGGGATGTAATGCCGAGATAATCCGCCAACTGTTCCTGCGTCAAATTTTTTTCCCGGCGAAGCCGTTTTATGGTTGCTCCTATTGACATAATTTTGCCTCTTTCCTTTATTGGATTGTATACTTCAAAAGCGCTTTTGTGCTTATAGTATATCAACCGAATAAGGGCTTTTCAACGAAGTAAATTCATATAAAAAGTATAGTGCCGCTTTGTTTTTCAAAGCGGCACTTGTTTTACTTATTTCCATCAAAAGGATTGCATGATGAATACATCCTTATCAGCCCGCAGTTTTTTCCCGCAAGGTCTGCTGTTTTGTCGGATTCTTACGCGTTCTTTTTCCCGCGAATCGCGGCTTGCGCGGCGGCAAGGCGCGCAATCGGCACGCGGAACGGCGAACAGGACACATAATCCAGCCCAATCTCGTGGCAGAACGTGATGGAGGACGGGTCGCCGCCGTGCTCCCCGCAAATCCCGCAATGCAACGTCGGGCGGGTCTTGCGGCCCAGTTCCACCGCCATCTCCATCAGCCGACCTACGCCGGTCGCGTCCAGACGGGAGAACGGGTCGGACTCGTAAATTTTCGACGCGTAGTAGGCGGGCAGGAACTTCCCGGCGTCGTCGCGGCTGAAACCGAACGTCAGTTGCGTCAGGTCGTTCGTGCCGAAGCAGAAGAACTCCGCCTCCTTGGCGATTTCGTCCGCCGTCAGCGCGGCGCGCGGGATTTCGATCATCGTGCCGACCTCGTACTGCAGGGTCTGCCCGGAGGCGGCGATGATAGCGTCCGCCGTTTGCACGACGGTCTGCTTGACGAACTTCAATTCCTTCGCCTCGCCGACCAGCGGAATCATGATTTCCGGCACGATGTTCCAATCCGGGTGCCGCTCCTTGACGGCGAGCGCCGCGCGAATGACCGCCGAAGTCTGCATTTCGGCGATCTCCGGGTAGGTGACGGTCAGGCGGCAGCCGCGGTGCCCCATCATCGGGTTGAACTCATGCAGGTCTGCGATGAGCTGACGAATCGCGTCGGCGGACTTCCCCTGCGACGCGGCGAGCGCCTCGATGTCGGCGTCCTCGGTCGGGACGAACTCGTGCAGCGGCGGGTCGAGGAACCGCACCGTGACGGGGTACCCGCCGAGCGCCTCGAACAGACCCTCAAAGTCCGCCTGCTGCATCGGCTGAATCTTCGCAAGGGCGGCGCGGCGCTCCTCAACCGTTTCGGCGCAAATCATCTCGCGGAACGCGCCGATACGGTCCGGGTCGAAGAACATATGCTCCGTGCGGCAAAGCCCGATGCCCTGCGCGCCGTAGAGGGCGGCCTGCTTCGCGTCCTGTGGGGTATCCGCGTTGGTGCGGACGCCGAGTTTCTTATATTTGTCCGACAGTTCCATGATGCGGGCGAAATAGCCGCTGTTCGGGTCGGCGGGGACGGTCGGGATGAGCGTGTCGTAGATGTTGCCGGTCGAACCGTCGAGCGAAATCGGGTCGCCTTCGCGGTAGGTCTTATCCTTGAGCGTAAAGCATTTGTTCGCCTCGTCCATCTTGATGTCGCCGCAACCGGACACGCAACAGGTCCCCATGCCGCGCGCGACGACGGCGGCGTGCGACGTCTGTCCGCCGCGAACGGTCAGGATTCCCTGCGCGTACTTCATGCCCTCGATGTCCTCCGGCGAGGTTTCGAGGCGGACCAGCACGACCTTTTCGCCGTTCTTGCCGTGCGCCACGGCGTCCTCCGCCGTAAAGACAATCGTGCCGGCGGCGGCGCCGGGGGACGCCGCGATTCCGTTCGCGACCGGTTTTGCGTCCTTGAGCGCTTTCGGGTCGAACTGCGGGTGCAGCAGCATATCCAGCGACTTCGCGTCGATTTGCAGCAGGGCCTCCTCCTCGGAAATCATGCCCTCGTCAATCAAATCGCAAGCGATTTTGATTGCGGCGGCGGCGGTGCGCTTGCCGTTGCGGGTTTGCAGCATATAGAGTTTCCCGTTTTCAATCGTGAACTCCATATCCTGCATATCGCGGTAGTGGTCCTCAAGCGTCTTGCAGATACCGAGGAATTCGTCGTACACCTCCGGCAGGACTTCCTTCATCACGGAAATCTGCATCGGCGTACGCACGCCGGCGACGACGTCCTCGCCTTGCGCGTTCATCAGGAACTCGCCCATCAACCCTTTTTCGCCGGTGGCGGGATTGCGGGTGAACGCGACGCCGGTGCCGGACGTATCGCCCATATTGCCGAACGCCATCATCTGCACGTTGACCGCCGTCCCCCAGGAATAGGGAATGTCGTGGTCGCGGCGGTAGATATTGGCGCGTTCGTTGTCCCACGAACGGAAAACCGCCTGAATCGCCTCGAACAACTGCACCTTCGGCTCGTCCGGGAAGGGATTGCCGAGTTGCGAACGGTATTCCTCCTTGAACTGATTGGCGAGGGCGCGCAGGTCGTCCGCCGTCAGGTCGACGTCGAACTCCACGCCCTTATCCGCCTTCATTTTGTCGATGAGGTCCTCGAAATGCTTCTTGCCGACCCCCATGACCACGTCGGAGAACATCTGAATGAACCGACGGTAGCAATCCCACGCCCAGCGCGGATTCCCGGACTTGCGGGAGATGGTTTCGACCACCGTTTCGTTCAGCCCGAGATTGAGTATCGTGTCCATCATACCTGGCATGGACGCACGCGCGCCGGAACGGACGGAGACCAGCAACGGGTTCTCCGGGTCGCCGAACTTCTTGCCGGTGATTTGCTCCATCTTTTCGATGTGTTCCAGAATCTGCGACCGAATGGTTTCGTTGATACGGCGGCCGTCCTCGTAATACTGCGTGCAGGCCTCCGTGGAAATGGTAAATCCCTGCGGGACGGGCAGGCCGATGCGGGTCATTTCCGCAAGGTTCGCGCCTTTGCCGCCCAGCAACTCGCGCATGGACGCGTCGCCTTCACTGAACAGGTACACATACTTATGGGCGTTGTTTTGGTTCATGCAAATTCCTCCGTTTTCGCTTTTACTTCCTGAATCGTTTCCTATTTATTATAGCAAAACAAACGGGAATGTCCAGAGATTTCCGCAACAAAAAATTGAAATCCAACAATTTTTACGGTTTGCATAGATTTTCGCGCGAATTACGCGCGATTTTTTGTGCACATTGCGGACGGCAATCGGGGCGAAAAAATTTTTTGAGAAAATACAAAAAAGTGATTGCAAAACGGGAAAAAGTATGGTATAATACTTCACGGACCTGTGGGGCGGGTCCTCAATAGAATACGGAGGCATAGCTCAGCTGGTTAGAGCGTTCGGTTCACATCCGAGAGGTCTTGGGTTCGAGTCCCCATGTCTCCACCAA
>CANQTR010000061.1 GCA_947626805.1 uncultured Clostridia bacterium | reverse complement strand
GCGCGGGAGATGACCTCCTCCGCCCTGTCGGAAAAAACGGCGACCGCCGCCTCCCTGACGGAGGAGAAGGCGGCGCTTCGCGCTTCTTATGAGGAAGAAACCAAGGCGCTTATCCAGCGAATGCGGGAATCCGAGCGCAAGGCTGCCGACAGCAGGCTCGACGCGATTGAAACCGAAAAGAATCAGAAACTTCGCCGTCTTGACGAACTTTCCGCGTCCCGCACCGCCGCGTGGGTGGAGCAGATTCTCGCGTCGGTTTTGCGCGGATAAACGGCGGAAAGGGGAGAGAACGGTTGTCGGGGAATGCATCGTTTGCGGTCCTCACGCGCGTGCGCGCCCAGTACGGCGCCCGTTTGCGGGAGGCGGATTATCTCGAAATGGCGTCCTGCAAGAGCGTCCCGGACGTCGCGGCTTTCCTGCGGGAGCGCACCGCGTACGGAGCCTTTCTCGCGTGGGGGGACAGCGTCCCGACGCGCGGACTGCTCGAGTACCAGCTTCGCAAGGCGATGCTCGCGCGAAGTTTCGCCCTCTGCAAGGCGGGCGGGGCGGATACCGCCGACTTGCGGGATTACCTCCTTTTGCGGAACAGCGTCAACGAACTCATCGGTTTTTTGCGCTTTCTCGCCGCCGGGCAGTCGGAACGGTATGTGCTGTCCGCCATGTTGCTCCCGGAGGCGTCGTCGAGGTTTTCCCTGCACGGTCTGGGGCAGGCGCGAACCAAGGAGGACCTGATTTCCTGCCTGCGCGGGAGTTTCTTTGAAAAGATTTTGACGCCCGTCCTGCAGAGCCGGGACGGGGTGGACCTGCCGCTTTCCGAGGCGATTCTGGACCGGGCGGTCTACGAAGATATGGAAAAACGGTTTTCCGCCTGTTCCTCCGGCGCGGAAGCGGACGCGCTCAAGGAAATTTTGCTGCTCAAAGCCGAACTCGGCGACGCGGAACTGCTCTACCGCGCCAAAACCTACTACGGACTCAGCCCCGCCCTTTTGCGTGCGCTGCTCAGCGGTTTCCGGCTCCGGCTGACCGGCGCGGAACTCGAACAAATGCTCGCCGCCCCGACCGGGGAGGACGTGCTGCGTATCTTCCTCGCCGGGCGGTACGGCAGGCAGACGACGAGCGGGGAACTGCTTTCGGGCGGGAACTGGGCGGACCGGTTCCTGCCGGACCTGTTGCGCAAGCGTATTCATTTTTCCGCCGTCCCGTCGGTCGTGCTGTTCGCCTATCTCAATTGGCTGGAATTGGAGGTCAAGAACCTCGTCTACGTCATCGAAGGGGTCCGCTATCGGCTGCCCCCGGCGAAGATTCGCGAACTGTTGCTCCTCCCGGCGAAGGAACGGGGATAACGGGGCGGAAAGAAGGGAAGAGAGACCATGTCAGTCGAAAAGATGAAAATGAAATTGCTGCTCGGCAAGGCGGAACGGCTCAACGACGCGCTCGGCGCGATTACGTCGCTGGGCTTCGTGCACCTTGAAAACGCCTCGTCCGTCATGGCGGACACGCGGGATTTTTCCCCGCTCAACGAGCAGAATCAGGTATCCGCCGTCTGTGCCCGCGTGGAGGAAACGGTCAAACTCTGCGGCGTCGACCCGGAGACCGTCGAACCCCTGCCCGGTGAGGAGGACGCGGAAGCGGACCGGTTGCTCAGCGGGCTGAACGACGAACTGCACGCCCTGCAGAACGATTGCGCCGCCTTGCGGGAACGCATTCGCCTGCTGGAGGAGGAGAGCGCGCTGCTGAAACATTTCTCGTCGCTCGACGTGAAACTGGAAGAATTGCGGAAAACGGAATTCGTCGAGGTCCGGTTCGGCTGTATCCCGGCGGACAGTTATGAAAAACTGTTGCAGTACGGGGAAACGGATTCCCTGCAGTACGTTCCCTGTTCGACGGACAAGGATTTCTGCTGGTTGCTTTACCTTTCCCCGCGCGGCGACGACGACGCGGACCGCATTTTCGCGTCCCTGTTCTTCCGGCAGGCGGACCTGCCCGAAAAGGACGGCACGCCCTCCGCCATCATCGCGTCCGACGCGGAGCAGATTTACGACCTCCACGTCGAACTGCACGCGGCGAACGACCGGCTCGTGTCCTTCTTTCAGTCCAACCGCGGGGAACTGCTTTCGCTGTACGGACATCTGAAATACCAGAACGAGGTATTCGCCTTGCGCCGGTACGCCTGCCTGTACCGCGGGAACTACGCGGCGCTGGTCTGCTGGGTGCCGGAGGAGCGGTGCGGGGAACTGGAGGCGGCTTTGCGGCAGGTGGAAAGTTTCACCGTTTCCGACCTGACCGTCGGCGGCGACGCCGCACAGGGAACACCCCCGACCCGGCTCCGCAACTGGCGCATTTTCCGGCCGTTCCAGTATTTCGTCGAAATGTACGGCTCACCGTCCTACCATGAGGTCGACCCGACCCCGTTCGTCGCTTTGACGTACACGCTTTTGTACGGCATCATGTTTGCCGACGTCGGGCAGGGGATACTGCTCGCCCTCGCGGGATACTGTATGTACCGGTTCTTCCATAATCCGGTCGGCAGGATTCTCATTCCCTGCGGGCTGTGCGGGACGGTTTTCGGATTCCTGTTCGGCAGTGTGTTCGGTTATGAAGACCTGCTAGACCCGGTCTACCGCGCCGTCGGGCTTTCCGGCAAGCCGTTTTCGGTCATGGACAACGCGAACACCCTGCTCGCGCTCTCCATCGGTATCGGCGTCGTTCTGCTGTTGCTTGCGATGTGTATCGGTATCTGCTCGTCGTGCAAGAAACGCAACTACGGGAACGCCCTCTTCGGCGCGAACGGCGCGGCGGGCATCGTCCTGTACCTTTCGTTGCTGTGCTTGATTGTGCAGGTGTTCGACATTTCCGTTCCGATTCCCGGCGCGTTGCTCGTGACCGTCGGCGTGTTGCTCCCGGTCTGTCTCGTGTTCTTCCGCGCTCCGCTCAATTCCCTGTTGCGCGGAGAGGGGTTCCGGCTGGGGGAATCCGTCGGGGATTACGTCATCGAGAATTTGTTTGAACTCATCGAAGTGTTTTTGAGTTACTTCACCAATACGCTCAGTTTCCTGCGCGTCGGCGCGTTCGTGCTGATACACGCCGGCATGATGATGGCGTTCTCGGCGCTTGCGGAAATCGTCGGCGGGGGCGCGCTCGGTGTCGTGATGATGGTCATCGGCAACGGGTTCGTCACCGTACTCGAGGGTCTGCTCGTCGCGATTCAGGTGCTGCGTCTGGAGTTCTACGAGATGTTCAGCCGCTTCTACGACGGCGACGGCAAGCAGTTCGCGCCCGCCGTGTTCCGCCGCGCGAAACCCGCGTCCAAACTCCGCCGGAGCAAGCGTTCCGCCTCGTGATTTTGATTCGTATCAGGTTTTATAGAAAGAAAGGAAGAATCTCATGCTTACCACAATTCTTGCCGTCCTGCTCCCGGTCCTCGCGCTTGCCGTTTCGATTGCCGTCGCATTTTTCACCATGAAACGCACGGGGAACGGGAAATCCGCCTTCCGTAGGCATTTCCTGTCGCTCGGATTGGCGCTCGTGCTCTGCTTGACGCTTGTCCTTTCGGTTTCCGCCGCGGAACCGGCTCCCGCCCCGCTTGAAAACGGGGATTTGCCCGCTTCGTCAGCGCCGGAGGGGTCTGCGGCGTCCGGCGCGGGGCTCGCCGCCGGTCTCGGTTTCATCGGCGCCGCGCTGAGTATCGGACTTGCGGCGCTCGGCGCGGGGATTGCGCTTTCCGCCGGCGCACCTGCCGCAATCGGCGCGGTCGCGGAGGACCCGAAGTCCTTCGGCAAGTCCATGATTTTCGTCGCGCTTGGCGAGGCGGTCGCGATTTACGGCTTTATCATCGCGTTCCTGATTATTCTGCAAATGCCGGACCTTTCCGCGCTGACGGCGCTGTAACCATGCGTTTCGTACTGATTGCGGATACGCACGACACGGTCATGGGAATGCGTCTTGCCGGCGTCGCCGGGGCGGAGGCGCATACGCCCGAAGAAGTTCGCGAGGCGCTTGAAAGGGCTATCGCCGACCCGGACGTCGGTATTGTGCTGATTTCCCCTCGCCTTGCCGCCATGCAGCAGCAACTCGTCGACCGCGTCCGCCTGCACAGCCGCCGCCCGCTCATCGTCGAGGTGCCGGACCGTCACGTCGGGGAAACCGCTTACGCGGACCGTATCACCGGCTACATTCAGGAAGCCATCGGCGTGAAAATCTAAATCGTATCAGGAGGGACCGTCATGCCCGAACAGGACCATCTTCATTCCTTTCTTCTCTCCATACACGCCCGCGCGGAGCGGGAAAGCGGCGAAATCCGCTCGGAGGCGGAGAAACTTCGCTCGGAGGAGCTCGACGCCGAACGCAAGCGGCTCGCCGCGGAGCGGGAAACCGAACTGAGCGCCGCCCGCGCGGAGGCGCAAAAGGACGCGGGACGTCTGGTTTCGGAGGCGCTTCGGTCCGCGTCCGCCGCCGTGTCCGAAAAACAGCAGGCGATTCGGGAATCCGTGTTTGCCCGCGCGGAGGCGCGGCTGTCGGCGTTCGTTTCCGGCGAGGAATATGCAGAGCATTTGCGCGTGTCCGCGGAACGGGTCGTCCGCGCGTTGCCGGACGGCGCGCCGCGGGTGTTCCTGCGGGAACAGGACCTTTCGTTCGTGCCGTTGCTCAAACCGTATTTCCCGGAAGGAACGGCGTTTTCCGGGGACGATTCCATTCGAATCGGCGGACTTCGCGCCCGTTCCGCCGACGGACGTGTGACGGTCGACGATACGCTCGATACGCTCCTCGCGGAGCAGAAACGCCGTTTTGCGGAAACGGCGGGATTGGATATTTCATGATGGAAGAACAGAGAAACGTCGTATACGGCGTGAACGGTCCGGTCGTGACCGTTCGCGATACCAAGAGCTTTTTCATGCAGGAAATGGTGCTGGTCGGGAAGGAGCGCCTGGTCGGCGAGGTGATTCGCGTCACGTCGCGGGAAACGCTTATCCAGGTCTACGAGGAAACGACGGGCGTCCGTCCGGGCGACCCGGTCGAACCCGCCGGCGTGCCGCTTTCCGTCACGCTCGGTCCGGGGCTCGTCGGGGATATTCTTGACGGGATCGAGCGCCCATTGCGCGCTATTGCCGCGAAGGACGGCGCGTTCATCGGGCGGGGCGCTCAGGTCGGCGGGCTCGACACGAAGAAACGCTGGGAGACCCATGTGATTGTCTCGGAAGGGGAGGAACTTTCCGGCGGAAGCGTCTTTGCGGAGGTGCGTGAGACCGAAAGCTTCCTGCACCGTTCGATGGTCCCGCCGGAACTTTCCGGCATGGTCGTCTGGACCGCGCCGGACGGGGAATACACCATTGAGGAACCAATCATTCGCTTGCGGGACGTGAACGGAGAGGAGCATACGGTCTGCCTCGCGCAAAAGTGGCCGATTCGACAGCCCCGCCCGTTCCGGGAACGTCTGCCGTTTACCGTTCCGCTGATTACCGGACAGCGGGTCATCGATTCGGTGTTCCCCATCGCCAAGGGCGGCACGGCCGCGATTCCGGGCGGGTTCGGCACCGGCAAGACCATGACCCAGCACCAACTCGCCAAATGGTGCGACGCGGACCTAATCGTTTACGTCGGTTGCGGGGAGCGCGGCAACGAAATGACGCAGGTGCTCGACGAGTTCGGCGAACTCATCGACCCCCGCACGGGCAAGAAACTGACCGAACGCACCATTCTCATCGCCAACACCTCGAATATGCCGGTCGCGGCGCGCGAGGCGTCCATTTACACCGGCATCACGCTTGCGGAGTACTTCCGCGACATGGGCTACGACGTGGCGATGATGGCGGATTCGACCTCCCGCTGGGCGGAGGCGTTGCGGGAGATTTCCGGCCGTCTGGAGGAAATGCCCGCCGAGGAAGGCTTTCCGGCGTATCTGCCGTCCCGCCTGTCCGCGTTTTACGAGCGCGCGGGGAGCGTGACGACGCTGTGCGGTCGCCGCGGGTCGGTGACGGTCATCGGCGCGGTCTCCCCGCAGGGGAACGATTTCTCCGAGCCGGTCACGCAGAATACCAAGCGGTTCACCCGCGTTTTCTGGGCGCTCGACAAGTCCCTCGCCTATGCGCGGCATTACCCCTCCATCAATTGGCTGGACAGTTACAGCGAATACGAGCCGGACCTCGCTCCGTATTTCAACGCACGAATCGATTCGCATTTCGGCGAATACCGCCGACGCGTCGTTTCGCTGCTGCTGGAGGAAAGTTCGCTCATGGAAATCGTCAAACTCATCGGCGCGGACGTCCTGCCGGACGACCAGCGGCTGATTATCGACATCGCGAGGGTCATACGCGTCGGCTTTTTACAGCAGAACGCCTACCACCCGGAGGACACCTACGTCCCGCTCGAAAAGCAGTTCCGCATGATGAAGACGATTCTGCACCTGTACGACGCGTCCCGCGCGTTGATTGAAAAGGGCAAGCCCGCCTCGCGCGTTTCGGAGAGCGGGCTCTATGAAAAACTCATCCGCATGAAATTCGATATCCCCAACACGGACCTTTCCGGTTTCGACGTGCTCGACGCCGAAATCGACCGGACCGTCGAGCGGCTCGCCGCCCAGTAACGGAAGGAGGCAAAACGGACAGATGATTATCTCCTATCAGGGGTTGAACGAAGTTTCCGGGTCGCTCATCGCGCTCGAGGGCGTGACCGGCGTCGGCTACGAGGAGCAGGCGGAGATTCGTATGCGGGACGGCACGGTCCGTACCGGCAAGATCGCCCGTATCGACGGCGACCGGGTCATCGTGCAAGTGTTCGAGGGCACGGCGGGGTTTTCCCTGGAAAACACGGAAACCGTTTTTCGCGGTCGCCCCATGTCGCTCCCGCTGTCCGCCGGGATTCTCGGACGGGTGTTTGACGGTACCGGAAAGCCCCGCGACGGGCTCGGTCCGGTCTTTTCCGATTGCGTGCGGGACATCAACGGTTCGGCAATCAATCCGGTCGAACGGGTCTACCCCCGCAACTATATCTGCACCGGCATTTCCGCAATCGACGCGCTTTCCACGCTGATTCGCGGGCAGAAACTGCCGATTTTTTCCGGATACGGCATGAAACACAACGAACTTGCCGTCCAAATCGTCAGCCAGGCGAAAATCGCCGGCGAGGAACGCGGGCAGTTCGCCGTCGTGTTCGCCGCGATGGGGGTCAAAAACGACGTCGCGGCGTATTTCCGCCGCTGTTTTGAGGACGCCGGTGTGCTCGACCACGTCGCGATGTTCCTCAACACCTCCAACGACCCGATTATCGAACGGACGGTCACGCCCCGCTGTGCGCTGACCGCCGCCGAGTACCTCGCGTTCGACCTCGGTATGCACGTTCTGGTCGTCATGACGGATATGACCTCCTATTGCGAGGCGTTGCGGGAATTTTCCTCGTCAAAAGGGGAAATTCCCGGGCGGAAGGGCTATCCCGGCTACCTGTATTCCGACCTCGCGTCGCTGTACGAGCGGGCGGGAATGGTCAAGGGCAAGAACGGCTCGGTCACGCAAATCCCGATTCTGACCATGCCGAACGACGACATCAGCCACCCCATCCCCGACCTGACCGGGTATATCACGGAAGGGCAAATCGTGCTCGACCGCGCCCTGAACGGCAAGGGGATTTACCCGCCGATAAACGTTCTGCTCAGCCTGTCGCGTCTGATGAAGGACGGCATCGGGGAGGGGTATACCCGCGCCGACCACGCGTCACTGATGAATCAGCTGTTCTCGTCCTATTCCAAGGTGCAGGACGCCCGCGCGCTTTCCGCCGTCATCGGCGAGGACGAACTGAGCGAGACCGACCGCCGCTACCTGCAGTTCGGGCAGGCGTTCGAGACCCGGTTCATCGCGCAGGGACAGCATGAGAGCCGCTCCATCGAGGAAACGCTCGACCTCGGCTGGGAAATGTTGAAACTCCTGCCCGCGTCCGAAATGGACCGTCTGGACCCGAAACTGCTCGCGGCGCATTTTGGGGCTGGTGATTGACCATGGCGGAGCGAATCGTCGCGACCAAAAGCAACCTCTTGCGGCTCAAGCGCACCCTCGCGCTCGCGCAGAACGGCTATGAACTGCTCGACCGTAAGCGCAACATTCTCATTCGCGAAACGCTCGGCATGATTGACCGCGCGCAGGATATCCAGATGCGTATCCGGCAGACCTATCAGGAGGCGTACGACGCTTTGCGGCGCTCCAATATCCTGCTCGGCATCGTCGACGAGATTGCCGCGTCCGTCCCGCTCGACGACTCGCTTCGCCTGTCCGGGCGGAGCGTCATGGGGGTGGAGATTCCGTCGGTGCGGGACGAGTACGTTCCGCCGTCCGCGCCGGGCGGGTTCCACCGAACCGACGTCAACCTCGACGTCGCGTATCTGAAATTCAACGAGGCACGGCAACTGACCGTGCAACTTGCGGAACTGGAAAGCGGCGTCTTTCGACTTGCGGAGGGGATTCGCAAGACGCAGAAGCGCGCGAACGCCCTGAAGAATATCATGATACCCCGCTATACCGAGGCTATCGCCGTCATCACGGAGGCGCTTTCGGAGAAGGAGCGGGAGGAATTTGCCCGTCAGAAGGTCATCAAGAAACAGCTTGAAACACGAAATCCGAAGGAAGAAAACGGAGGTTGACGCTATGGCAAGCAAGACTTCGCGGGAACCCAGACCCCATGAAGGGCACCGCCAAAGAATGCGGGAGCGCATGGCGGAGGTCGGACCGGGCGCGATGACGGAATGCGAACTGATGGAAATTTTGCTGTACTATTCGATTCCGCGCGTGGATACGGCGGACGTCGCGGCGGCGCTCATCGACCATTTCGGCTGTCTTGAAAGCGTTCTGCTCGCGTCGCCGGACGAGATTCGTTCGGTCGCTAAGATTTCGGCGGGGACGGAGTCCTTCTTTTCTTTGCTGCAACATCTGCTGAGCCGCTCGCTTTATCTGTCCGCCCGGATTTTCTTTTCGGACCCGCGTTTCCTGGAGGTCTATTTACCGGCTCAGTTCCGCGGATTCGGCAAGGAACATCTCCTCATCTTTTATCTGGATAAGGCGGGCTGTCTGCTTTCCCGGCAGTGCGTCGTCGGCGACGGAACCTCCGCACAGTTCCTGCTCGAACCCATCGTCGATACGGCGACCCATCTCGAAGCGGCGTCCGTTCTGCTCGCCCACAACCACCCGAACGGCATTCTCACGCCGTCGCGGCAGGACCGGCTGTCCACCGAAAAGGTCCGCGTATCCTTGCGTATGAGCGGTATCAAACTGCTCGAACATTACATCGTCGTCGGCGATAAGTGCCGCCCGATGTTGAAGGACCCCGCGTACCTCTGAGGTCGAAATCCCCCGCATTTTCCGAAAAACAGCACAAAAAACGGACTTCTTTTGCGTACAATGTGCGAATTTTTCATAGATTGACCCTTTTTTTCGTTGACAAACGGAACGAAATGTGCTATACTGTATTTGCCGGAATAACAAGGAAGGGAATGGTCACTTTATGAAAATCATCACCATCGGTCGCGAATACGGCAGCGGCGGGCGTACCATCGGAAAGCTGGTCGCGCAAAAACTCGGCGTCCCGTACTATGACCGCGAGTTGGTAGACGAAGCCGCGAAGCACTCCGGGCTTGCCGTGGAGGCAATCGAGGAAAACGACCAGGTCGTCACCCGCTCTTTCCTTTATGACCTCGCTATCGGTACGAGTTACGGCTACGTCAACCAGACCGGTGCGCCGCTGGACCTGAATACGCAGGTCTTTCTCGCGCAACGGGACGTGATTCTGAAGTTCGCCTCGTCCCCGTGCGTCATCGTCGGTCGGTGCGCGGACTATATCCTGCGCGACCGGTCGGACGTTTTGCGCGTTTTCATCTACGCGGATAAGAAGTCCCGCGTCAAGCGCATCGTCGAGGAGTACGGCGAGGACCCGTCGAAGGCGGAAAAACTGATGACGCAGTCGGATAAGCGCCG
>CANQTR010000060.1 GCA_947626805.1 uncultured Clostridia bacterium | reverse complement strand
AACATCCA
This sequence comes from uncultured Clostridia bacterium, assembly GCA_947626805.1. Lineage (GTDB taxonomy): Bacteria > Bacillota > Clostridia > Oscillospirales > CAG-382 > Coliplasma. Next base: position 10,190 of record CANQTR010000060.1, on the reverse strand, counting down.
AAAAGACCTCGACGCCCGCTTCAAGGCGCTCGGTCACGAAAACGTGTATATGCCGCTGTTCATTCCGGAAAGCCTTCTGCAAAAGGAAAAGGACCACGTCGAAGGGTTCGCGCCGGAATGCGCGTGGGTCACGTTCGGCGGCGGAAATCAGCTTGCGGAGCGGCTCGCCGTTCGTCCGACCTCGGAAACGCTTTTTTGCGAGCATTTCCGGAGTATCATTCATTCCTATCGCGACCTGCCCAAGCTCTACAACCAATGGGTCAACGTCGTCCGCTGGGAAAAGACCACCCGCCCGTTCCTTCGCACCTCCGAATTCCTTTGGCAGGAAGGGCATACGATGCACGCGACCGAGGAGGAAGCGCGCGCGGAAGTCCTTCGCATGCTGAAGGTCTACGAGGATTTCTACCTCGAAACGCTCGCCATTCCCGCCGTCACCGGACGCAAGACCGAAAAGGAAAAGTTCGCGGGCGCCGTGGAAACCTACACGATTGAACCGATGATGCACAACGGCGTCGCCCTGCAGGGCGGGACCTCCCACTATTTCGGCGACGGGTTCGCCCGCGCGTTCGACATCACGTTTACCGACAAGGACAACACGATTCGCTATCCGCACCAGACCTCGTGGGGCGTTTCCACCCGCATGATTGGCGCAATCATCATGACCCACGGCGACGACAACGGGCTGATTCTGCCGCCGAAGGTCGCGCCCGTTCAGGTCGCCGTCATTCCGGTGCAAATGCACAAGGAAGGCGTTCCGGAAAAGGCGCGGGAGGTCGCGGACGCGCTCCGCGCGGCGGGTCTACGCGTCAAGGTGGACGAATCGGACAATTCCCCCGGCTGGAAGTTCGCCGAATACGAAATGAAGGGCGTGCCGGTCCGGCTGGAACTCGGTCCGCGCGATATCCAGAACGGTTCCTGTGTGCTGGTGTCCCGCGCGACCGGCGAAAAAACGGTCGTATCGCTCGACGGTCTCGCCGCGTCCGTGCAGGAGGCGCTGGACAGCGTGCACCGCGCGCTCGTGGAGCGGGTGCGGAAGAACCTCGCCGCAAAGACCTTTACGGCGACCACGTTCGACGAATTCCTCGACCATGCGGCGAACCACCCCGGGTTCATCAAGGCGATGTGGTGCGGCGACACGGCGTGCGAGGAGAAAATCAAGGACGCGACCGGCGGCGTGAAATCCCGCTGTATCCCGTTCGAGGAGGAACAGCTCTCCCCCGTTTGCGTCTGTTGCGGTCGCCCCGCGAAACATATGCTCGTCTGGGGTCGGCAGTATTGACGGACGTCGCCCCGCGGGCGCGGGAAGTCCGTCGACCAATCGGAAAGCGGGGGGGGAAAATGCAGGTGTTCCTTTGCGTCGTGAGCGTTTTGTTCGGCGTTCTGTCCGCAATCGCCGCGGTCAGTCAAATCTGGTGCAAAAAGACGTCGTTCCCGGCGTGGGTCATGCTTGCCGGCGCCCTGCTTTTGCTCGCGGCGGTGCTTTGCAACGGCGTCGGGCGGCGGATTGACTTCGTCGTCGCTCTGCTCGGCTGCACGGCGATTTGCGCTGCCGCGCTCGCGAACGGCATCAAGAGCAAGCAACTGCACATATCGCACCATGTCATACGCATTGCGCTGTCGATTCTTCTGCTCGTCGGGTTTGCGGTTTTGTGAAAAACCGCGCCGAAAGACTTTTCGACGAGCCGCGCCCCCGTACAAACGGATTAAACAAAAAAGGACTGCCGCATAGGCAGTCCCTTTTTTGATACGTCAGAAGCGATTTTCGGGCAGAACGCCGGATTTTTCATACTGCCCGTAGGCTTTCCAAAGTCCGCGCAACCGACGCAAGCAAAGAAACGCAACGACCCACATCACGCCCATATAGAGCACCAACAGCGAGAACAGGTCCGCCAGCGCCGTCAACGCGGAGGCAATCATGAGCCAAATCAGGACGCCCCGGCTCTGGCGAAACAGCAGCAGACACCCGAACGTCAGGTAAACCGCAAACGTCAGCAGATACTGGTATCCGCCCAGCGAGACCGGAAAAAGCGCCAATGCCGCATAGAAGAAGCAGAACGCCGACAGCGCGAGAATCGACGCCTTCGTAAAAGTCGACGCGAACCGACGATAAAACGTCCTCCGCGTATACGTCACGGGGCGTTCCGTCCCGACGACCGCGCCGTCTTCCTTCAAAGAGGCGCCGCAAACGACGCAATACAGCGAATCCCCGTGCTGATGCGCGCCGCATTTTGCACATTGTCTTTCCATATTCGACCCTTCCTTTTTTATGTTAATTTTTTCGTTTTTGCGAACCGCAAATCTCATTTTGCCGGGTTGACGCGCCGTTTCGCGCCCGGTTTTCCCCCTTCTTCCGGCTTGCTTGCGCACAGTATAGCACAACTTCAACCATTTGTCAAGGTCTTTTGACTAAATTTTTCAAATTATTTTTGCTTTATATAGTCAAATGATTATCTCATCGCAAAAGAAAGGCGGAAAAACCCCGCCAAAAAAATTCCTGTGGGCAAAACGTCCACAGGAACATTCCATTTCAGGGGCGCTCACAGCACCCGGTTGCGCGGGACGCCGGACAGGAAGGCGCGGATATTCCGCTCCACCTCGCCCAACAGCCGCGCGCGGGACTCGCGCGCCGCCCACGCGACGTGCGGCGTGACCAAACAGTTCTTCGCCGTCCGGTACGGGCAATCCCGCGGCATCGGCTCGGTTTCCAGCACGTCGATGCCCGCGCCGGCGAGCCGTCCGGCGTTGAGCGCGTCCGCCAACGCCTGCTCGTCGACGACCCCGCCCCGCGAGGTGTTGAGGAGAAACGCGGTCGGTTTCATCAGCGCAAGCCGGTCTTTTCCGAGCAGACCTTTCGTATGCGGGGTCAGCGGGCAGTGCAGCGTCAGCACGTCCGCCTGCCGCAACAGGTCCTCCAGCGAACAGAACGTCACGTCCGACGCGTTCGACGGGACCGTCCGCGTGTGCGCGAGGACACGCATCCCGAACGCACGCCCGATTTGCGCGACCTTGCGTCCGATAGTGCCGTACCCGACGACGCCGAGCGTCTTTCCCGCGAGTTCGGTGATCGGCCACGACAGATAGGTGTACCGCGACGACGCGCACCACATCCCCTCCCGCACGGACGCCTCGTATTGCGGGAGCGACCCCGCCAACTGCAGCAGCAACCCGAAGGTCAGTTGCGCGACCGCGTCCGTCGAATAGCCCGGCACGTTGCAGACCGCGACCCCGCGCTCCCGCACGGCGTCCGGGTCGATGTTGTTGTACCCGGTCGCGAGCAGGCAGACGCAACGCAAGGACGGGCATTCGGCGAGAAAAGTCCGCGTGATTTTGGTCTTGTTGAGGATCAGAATCTCCGCGTCCCGGAGCGGGGCGGGAAATGCGCCCGGCGCCCAGTCGGTATTCCCGTTGCCGCAATAGGTCACGTCCCCGAGCGATTCGATTCCGGAAAAATCCATATCCCCGGCGGTCACGGTGTCCCGTTCGAGGAAAACGATGCGTGGAAGGCTCACATCAAGTCCCCCGCTTTCAATCGAGGAACCGCAAGGCGTACGCGAGGTCCTTTTCGATTGCCGCGCGCAAGGTCTCGTCGGACGGCAGATTGCCTTCGACCGCCGCGCGAATCGTTTCCGCGTCCGGCGCACCCAGCGCGCGGAGCGCCTCCTCCATCGCGGTCAGCGCCGATTCGTCCGCGTGCAGGTACGCAAGCGCGTCCGCGCGGTCCGCGAGGAACGCGACGCACCCCTTCACCGTTTCCTCGCCCATCCGCGCGGTCGCGGCGGGCAGGCGGAACGAGCGGCAGACCGTTTCGTCGTAGCCGCAAATGGAAACGTAGCGCAAGGTGAACAAAGACACCCCGTCCGCGAGGTACTCGTACGGCATATAGAGCTGTTCGGCAATCGACTGGTGGGTCGCCTTGACGTACAGCCCCACGCCCAGCATCAGGTGCGTGTTCTCCGCGACCGGCGCGATTTCCTCGGTGTAATGCGTCTGACTTTCCGTCGTTTCGGCGTAAATCATCGGGTAAATCCCGTCCGTAAAGCCCTCTTCCGCCCACTTTTCGACGTCCTGATAGACGTAAAGCTGACGGTCGTTATAGTCCGCAAAGCAGGTGAACGTGATTTCCAGCGACGGGTCGACGCTCTTGACCGTTTCGGCAAGCTGACGGGCGTAACCGGTAATCACGTCCCGACGGGCGGCGCACCAGTCCGCCCAAAGCGGGTCCGAAATGGACAGCGTAGCCGGGTCGACGCCGTGCGCCTGCCGGAACGCCTCCGACGCGGGGCTCTGATAGCCGAAGTCCTCGTAGTTCGTTTCCTGATAGTAGATGGGCAGGGGGTAGCGGATATAGTCGACCTGAATGCCGTCGAGGTCGTAATTCTCCGCAAGTTCCTTGACGATTGCGCATTCGAATTCCCGCACTTCCTCGCGCGAGGGGTCGAGCGAACTGGTCTTGCCGGAATCCACGGTATTTCCGCGATTGGACACCAGAAAACTGTCCTTCATCAGGTTGCTGTAATGGTTTTCGGGGTAGGTATGCGTGCTGACGATGGAAGCAAGCCCGCACACCATGACGACAAAGCGCATTCCCTCGTCCCGGCAAGCGTCCGAGAACGCCTGCACCACGTCGAAGTCCTTCAGTTCGTCCAGTTGCACGACGCCCGGCACCTTAGACGGGTAGGCGGCGTAACTGCCGAACATATTGTCGATGATGACGGTGTTGAACCCGACGCGTTTCGCGTACCGAACGGCGTGCCGGACGTCCTCTTCGTTGCGGTAATGGAGCAGGAATTTATCGGTGTTCGGGTCCAGTTCGCCGACCGTGACCCACGCCGCGCGGTTCTGCAGGGTCAGGCTCGGCACCACCGCGTCCCGGCAGTCCTTGAGCAGTTGCGGAATGGAGCGGTACCGCTCGTTGCGGGTTTTCACGTCCTCCGCCGGTTCCAGCGCCGTTTCGAGCGCGTTGAGCGACGCGTCCGCCGCGCGGAAATCGATATGGACGAGCGACGACGCGTCCCGTGCGTAGAGTTCGCGGAGCGATTCCAGTTCGGTCTTCGCGCGGGAAACGACGCTTTCCGGGGTGGAAATCAGGTACAGCGTCGAACCGTTGAGCACGACGCGGTCGCCCTCCGCCGCGCGGCGGGCGAGCATGGGAATCATATCGCCGGCCGCGGAAATAATGAAACCGCCCTCCGGCACCAGCGCCTCGCCGATGGAATCCGTCACGACTTTCGTGACGACGCCGTTTTCATCGACGACCACCTCGGTCAGCCCTGTGCCGACCGGCGTGCGGTCCTTCGTGTACACGACCAACCCGGTCGTCGGTCGGGAACGGTCGCGCCCGGCAATCACATAGCGGGAAACCGCGTAGAGCGGGTCGTCCTCGGTCAGTTCGACCGTGTCGCCGACCTGCACGTCCGCGAGTTGCCGCTCCAAAAGACCGCCGCGCGCCACGGACAGCACGAACCCGCCGTCCGGAATCGCCGTACTGCCGGACGTTTCCGCGCCGGACGGGTTGACAGCCGTCACCTTGCCGTCCTGCACCGCGTACTCCGTGAAAGCGGCGGTCGTGCAGGTCGTCGAGGCGTACCAGCCCTCGTCGAACAAGAAACCGGTCATTTCGGTCGTCGGCGGGATATTGCGGTACCCGATTTCAATCGAAACGCCCCCGACGCGCGCGCCGAACCCCGGCAGGAGGTCGTCAAACGCCTGCTTGCAGGAAACTTCCGCGCCGACCGCCGTATCGGCGGGCAGTTCGGTCTTGTAGAACCGAACGACGAATCCGCCGTTCGGCAGAAGCGCGGGCGCGCCCGGTTCGCCGACCTGCAGAACGATGCCGCTCGCCGATACGACGTCGGTGAAGTCCCCGTCCGGGGCGTCGGCGTAATCGCCGAAGGTGTGGTCATAGAGATAGACGCCCGCGTCGCCGACCGGCTGGTTGACCGCCTGCACCGGGTAGGTCTGCTCGCCGATTTGCACGGTGAGCGCGTCCGCGGCGTCCCCGCTTTCCGTTCGCGAACTTTCGGAGGAATCCCCCTCGCCCTTGCTGCAGGACACGAGGAACGGCACGGTCAGCGCCGCCGCGAGGGAGAGTACCAGCAATCGGGTCCATCGGTTGAATTTCATAGGAAAATATCCTTTCGTGCAAGATGCCTCTTTTTTGCAAGTATACCAGAAAAATGCGATTCTGTCAAGACGTCAGACGGTGCCTTTGATGAATCGCGAAAGCGGTTTATACACCAAAAAAGCGAGCAGCGTGGCTGCCAATCCCTTGACCAGCGTGAACGGCAGATTGAACACCAGCAGGCACTTCCAGAGCGAATCCATCGACGGCAGCAGCGCCTGATACGCCGCAAGAATCTGTTCCAGCGGCATGAATCTTGTATATACCGGGTAAATCAGGTACAGATTCAGCGGGAAACTGCAGACCGCCATCAGCGCCGCGCCCGCAAGACTTCCGAGCAAGGCGCCGGACCGGGTCTTTTTGTACCGGTAAAGGAGCCCCGCCGGCAGGACGAACGCGCAACCGAGCAGGAAATTGCAAAGTTCCCCGACGCCGCCGGAGGTGGACGTAATCAGATTAATCAGATTCTTAATCAGGCAGACCGCCACCCCGCTCGTCGGTCCAATCGCGAACGCCGCGATGAGCGCGGGAAGTTCCGAAAAGTCCATTTTGATGAACGACGGAATCACAAACGGGAGCGGAAACTCAAACAGCATCAGCACCGTCGCGGCCGCGCCGAGCATCGCCGTCATCGCGATGGCGCGGGGCGTCCAGGTTTTCTTGCGTGTCAGTTCCATAGGAAAAAACCAGTCCTTTCGATGACCGGGGCGTCGCGTAGGGGGGGAAGAGGAAACGCCCCGTGGGAAAACCACGGGGCGCTTGTTTTTCCATTCCTTCATGCGCATCTTCTCTCATCCAGACTGTACTGTCGGTACAGGAATTGCACCTGTTCCTGCCTTACGGCTCGCGGACTGTCACCGCCGGTAGGGAATCGCACCCAACCCCGAAGTTATGAAGTGATGAATTGTAGCGGATTACTCCTTGATTTCGATAACGACGCCCGAACCGACGGTATGGCCGCCTTCACGAATCGCGAAACGGAGGTTCTTCTCCATAGCGATAGGGGTGATGAGTTCGACGTTCATTTCGACGTTGTCGCCCGGTTTGCACATCTGCACGCCGTCCGGCAGGGTGATGACGCCGGTCACGTCGGTGGTGCGGAAGTAGAACTGCGGGCGGTAGTTGGAGAAGAACGGCTTATGACGGCCGCCTTCCTTCTCCGTCAGGACGTACACCTGTCCGACAAAGGAGGTGTGCGGCTTGACAGAACCCGGCTTGCAGAGGACCTGTCCTCTTTCGATTTCCTTCTTCTGAACGCCGCGGAGCAGGCAGCCGATGTTGTCGCCGGCTTCGGCGTAGTCCATGGTCTTGCGGAACATTTCGATACCCGTGACGACGGTCTTGCGGGTCTCGTGGATACCGACGATTTCGACTTCTTCGTTCATCTTGATGACACCGCGCTCGACACGTCCGGTAGCGACCGTGCCGCGGCCCTGAATCGTAAAGACGTCCTCGACCGGCATCAGGAACGGCTGGGTATCGTCACGCGGCGGCGTCGGGATATACTCGTCGACTTCCTTCATCAGCTCGTGAATGGAAGCGTACGCGGGGTCGTTCGGGTCCTTGGATTCGCAAAGCAGCGCTTCGCGGGCGGAACCCTTGACAATCGGAATGTCGTCGCCCGGGAAATCGTACTCGGAGAGCAGTTCGCGAATCTCCATCTCGACGATTTCAAGCAGTTCGGGGTCGTCGACAAGGTCCGTCTTGTTCATATAGACGACGATTGCGGGAACGCCGACCTGACGGGCGAGCAGGATGTGCTCGCGGGTCTGCTGCATCGGGCCGTCCGTCGCGGCGACGACGAGAATCGCACCGTCCATCTGTGCAGCGCCGGTAATCATGTTCTTGACATAGTCGGCGTGCCCCGGACAGTCGACGTGCGCATAGTGGCGCGCGGCGGTCTGATACTCGACGTGACGGGTGTTAATCGTGATACCTCTCGCCTTTTCTTCCGGCGCGTTGTCAATCTGGTCGTACGCAAGGAACTCAATGTTGGGGTCCCCCAGAGAGAGCACCTTGGTGATTGCGGCCGTCAGAGTGGTTTTGCCATGGTCGACGTGACCGATGGTACCAATGTTAACATGCGGTTTGGTTTTTTCAAACTTCGCTTTTGCCATTGTTTTTTCCTCCTGTGCTATTTGGAAATACTTTCTTTTCTTCTATTATACTGTTTTTTTGCGCCATGTCAAGAGGAAAGCTGTCTTTTTTTCATAAAAATCCGCTTTCTTCCGGCGCATTTTTCAGTATGGGCCGTGCGCTTACGCGCGTTCGGGTCTGCTGCGCTCCGCAATCAGCGCTTCCTGCACGGACTTCGGAACCTGCTCGTAGTGGGACGGCTCCATGACGTACGTGCCGCGCCCCTGCGTCTTGGAACGCAAGTCGGTCGCGTAGCCGAACATATTCGCCAACGGCACGAACGCCGTGATTTGCTGACTGCCGCCCGAAAGCGGTTCCATCTCCTTGATGTTGCCGCGTCGGGAAGAGAAGTCGCCGATAACGTCGCCCATATACTCTTCCGGAACGACCACGACCACCTTCATGAACGGCTCGGTCAGCACCGGCGCCGCCTTACGCATCGCGTTCTTGAACGCCATCGAACCGGCAATCTTGAACGCCATTTCCGAGGAGTCGACCTCGTGGTAGGAGCCGTCGTACAGCGTCACCTTGACGTCCACGACGTTGTAGCCGGCGAGCACGCCCGCCTGCATTGCGCCGCGGATACCGTCGTCGACCGCCGGGATATACTCCTTCGGCACGTTGCCGCCGACGACGCTGTTGATGAACTCGTACCCCTTGCCCGGCTCGTTCGGCTCGATACGGATTTTGACGTGACCGTACTGACCCTTACCGCCGGACTGCCGCGCATACTTGCAATCCTCGTCCGCCGGACGGGTGATGGTTTCGCGGTAGGACACCTGCGGCTTGCCGACGTTCGCCTCGATACGGAATTCCCGCAACAGGCGGTCGACGATGATTTCCAGGTGCAATTCGCCCATGCCGGCGATGATGGTCTGCCCGGTCTCCTCGTCGGTATACGCCTTGAAGGTCGGGTCCTCCTCCGCCAGTTTGGAAAGGGCGATGCCCATTTTCTCCTGCCCGGCCTTGGTTTTCGGCTCGATGGCGACGCGAATGACCGGTTCCGGGAACTCCATGGACTCCAGCACGATTGGGTGCGCCGGGTCGCAAAGGGTGTTGCCGGTGGTGGTATCCTTGACGCCGATGACGCCGGCGATTTCGCCCGCCATGATTTCGCTGACCTCCTCGCGGTGGTTCGCGTGCATGAGCATGATACGGGAGAACCGCTCGGTCTTGTCCTTGGTGGAGTTATAGACCGTGCTGCCGGCCGTGATTTTGCCGGAATAGACGCGGACAAAGCAGAGCCTGCCCACGAACGGGTCGGTCATGATTTTGAACGCGAGCGCGGCGAACGGTTCGTTGTCGCCGGAAACGCGCTCTTCTTCCTCGCCGGTCTCCGGGTTGACGCCCTTGATGTTCGGGACGTCCGTCGGCGCGGGCATATAGTCCACGATTGCGTCGAGCAGCATCTGCACGCCCTTGTTCTTGTAGGACGAGCCGCAGCAGACCGGGACCATCTTGTTTGCGATGGTCGAAACGCGAATCGCGTGCTTGATTTCCTCGACGGTCGGTTCCTCTTCGAGCAGGAACTTCTCGCCGACCGTGTCGTCCACCTCGGCGCAATGCTCAATCAGCGCGGTGCGATACTCTTGCGCCAATTCCAGCATATCCTCCGGGATGTCCTGTTCTTCGTATTTGGTGCCGTCTTCATTGAGATAGATTTCGGCGCGCATACGCACCAAATCGATAATCCCTTTGAAGCCGCTTTCCTTGCCAATCGGAAGCTGGATTGGCACAGCGTTCGCTTTCAGACGGTCGTGTATCATGTTGACGACGCGGTAGAAATCCGCGCCCATGATGTCCATCTTGTTGACATAGCACATCCGCGGGACGTGGTACTTGTCCGCCTGCCGCCAGACCGTTTCCGACTGCGGCTCGACGCCGCCCTTCGCGCAAAGAACGGTTACGGAACCGTCCAGCACGCGCAGGGAGC
>CANQTR010000059.1 GCA_947626805.1 uncultured Clostridia bacterium | reverse complement strand
ATGGAATGAACGTTGACCACCAGCTTGTAATCCGACAGGTCGCGGTACTCGCCGAAGAGTTCATAGGAATCGACAAGCGTCAGATGTCTCCACTGACCATCTCCGTCATCCCCCAGATAGCCGTTCACGTGCTCGGGAACCTTATTGATAATCTTTTCCACGTCGCCGTTCGGCGCGACCAGCAGAATGTCCGCATCGACGCGCACACCGTAGGTCTCACCGTTGCCCTGGAACCCGGAAAGGTACGCCACGGTGCAGTCGCTCCCGAAGCCGGCACCGGTCGAACGGAACCCGGAGACCGTCGCGTTCTCAAATACCTCTTCCCAGGTATCCGCCTTCTCATTGATCCCGTACGCGTCGGCGTAGCAGCTGCCCTGCTCAAGCAGGACCTTGTTCGCCATGCTGTCGTAGTCGGTTTCGACCGCCGTCACCTCGTAGGTGAAGCCGTCGAACGCATAGCCCGGATTGAACACGAAGTTGTTCGACCAGCCCGCGGAGAATCCGTCAAAGGTCTGTGTTTCCGTGCCGAGCACACTGCCGTCCGCGGCAAGGTAATTGCCGGTCACGGTCACAAGGCTGTTCTTCTCGCCGTCGTTCTTCACGTTGACGATTGCGAGGGTGTTCTCACCGTACTTGTGCAGGGTCGCGCTCGAAGTGAACACGGACGGGTCCACCGGCACGGCGTCCTCCGCCGCTTCCGGATCGTGCGGCGTTTCGACGCCACCAACCATCGCGGGGAAATCGATGCGCTCGCCGCCGCATTCCACGGAAACCAGTCCGGCATATGCGTAATCGTAACCTTCCACATACGCGACGGTCGCGCTCTCGCCCGGCTCAAGGACGAAAGTCTGCAGGCTGTCCTCGGCGATGGTGTTGTCATACGCAAGGTAGCAGACGTAGAATTCGACGGTGCAGGTCTCGTCGCCGATGTTGCGCAGCTCGGCAAGTTTGCCCGTTTCCGCGACGTAGCTGACGTCCAGATGGTCCGCAACGACGTCGAACCATTGCTCATAGTAGATACTGTCAAACTGCTCTTTCGTCAGGTCCGCCGTGGTGTACTTGAACGGCATTCCCTCCGGGAGTCTCACCGGCGCTTTGCCGGTCTCTTCCGTCGGCTCCGCGACGGGTTCTTCGACCGGCACTTCAACCGGTTCCTCCGTCGGTTCCGCAACCGGCTCCTCGACGGCTTCTTCCGCCGGGGAAACGGCTTCTTCCGTGTCGTCCGGAGCGCCCGAAAGCACGCCGACCGTCATTTCCTCCGCGAAAACGGCAAGTCCCATCGTCAGCACCAGAACGAGCGACAGCAGGACCGCAAGGGTCTTCTTTTTCATACATTTCCTCCTTTTCCGTTCTTCCGGCGGGTCAACCGTGCGTTCCCGCCGTCAAACGCCTTCTATTGGGAAAATGTCCGTTTCCCACCCGGAACGGTACAGTTTTCCATCGAAAACCGTCCACTTCTCCCATTCAGACAAAATCACATCCCCGTTTTTGTGCAAATCGCCTTGCGAACGGTTTCCCCCAAACCGCCCGCAAGGCTAAAGGAGACAGGCAGCAAACACCGGCGGGACGGACCCTTTCCGACATTTGTGCCTCTGTCAAAAAATGTCTCCGTTTCGCTCCGAAGGGTACAATTTTCCGCCAAAAACGCCGCAGGGCGCCATTCCGACAAAAACCCGGCTCCGCGTTTGTTCAAATTCCACAAACAAAAATCTGCCAACCGCTTTTTTTGTCGGTTCTGTGAAAATTTCCTCTTGACAAGAAAGAACGGATTGGCTATACTGAAAGGGAAACAGGGAACGAAAGGGGGAGCGGAAGATGGCCGAAAAAACCGAAAAGCCCGCGGAGCCGAAGGCGGAAGAACTTTCCTTCGACGATTTTTACCGCCGTTCCTTCCAAAACCTCATTCGCTACTGCCGCGCGTCCGCCCGCCTGTCCGCCGCCGACGCGGAGGAAATCGTCGAGGACGCTTTCGTCGCGCTTTGGAAACATTGGGGCGAACTGGAAACACATACCGAAATCGGTCTGCACGTCTGGACCACCCGCAGTATCCGCCTGCTGACGGCGGCGTTCTTCCGCAAGAAAGCCCGCGAGCCGGAACCGATGGACTTCGAGCAATTGATTGAGGAGGCCGAACGGGACCCGGAGCGGCGCGCCTCGGCGGAGGACCACGTCGTCGAGCGGGAAACGTACGCCGCCTATCTCCAGCAAATCCGCGAACGGCTCAACGCGAACGAACGGAGCCTGTTCGATTGCGTCATCGTCGGTGAACTGACGGTCCGCCAGACCGCCGACCGTTTACATATGAAGGAAAATACGGTCAAGGTGTCCCTCTGCCGGCTCCGCAAGAAATTGCGGGAGCGCATTCTGCCCGAACTGCTCCCCGCGTCGGCGCTTACGACCTTCGGCAAGCGTCCGCCCGACGCACAGGGGAGGTGACGCGCATGGACCGTTCCACGACGAGCGCCGACCTCCTGCACCTGCTCGACGGCGACGCGATTTCCGACGAGCAACGCGCCGCGATTCTGACGCGGCTCATTGATTTGGAACTGGAAAAACCGCAAAACGAGGCGGACCTCCGGCTGGTCAACGAATGTTTCGCTTACCTCGCCGAACTCAGCGGCGACGAGCCGAAAAGCGAGGAGGAATTGCAAGCCGGACTGCTCCGCATCAGTTTCCGCGCCCCCATGCCCGATTCCATGCGACGGACCCGCCGAATCCACCCCGCCGTAGCGCTGATAGCCGCCCTGCTGACGGTCGCCATTTTCGTCGGCGGCGCGTTCAGCCTGTCGAGCGCGGCGCGCACCAGCCGCGAAAAGGAACTGTGGGAACGCTGGAACGACCGGCGGCAGGAATTGCAACTGCTCTACGCCCTGCAAGGAAACGCTTCCCTGTCCGGGAACGATTCCCTGCCGCCCGCCTTTGCGGACGGGGAGCGGGTGGAGATTTATCACGACGTCGTCACATGGCTTTCCTCGGAGAACCTCCCGGTCGGACTGCTTTATTTGGAATCGCTCCCCGACGGCAGCGCGCCGGACAGTATCCTGCATACGGTCTCCGAGGACGGCGGTTTCTGTGCGATTCTCAGTTTCAACGAAGCGGACGTCCGTTTCCTCGTCACCGATACCGATACGTCGCGGTATTCCCTCGCCGAAGGGGCGAAACGGGTCGCGGTCGGGAAGTGCGTCTTCGGCGTGACCGTCGAACCGGACGGCGTCTGCCGGGCGGACTGCCTGTACGGGTCGCTCGGTTGCCGCCTGACAGCCCCGAACGAGCAAACGCTCCTGCTCGCGCTATACAGCATGCGCGGGGTCGGCGAGACCGCCTGATCCCGGCGGAAAGAGGTTCTGTATGAAACGGTTCGTCGCACTCCTGCTCGTCCTTTGCGTCGCCCTGCCGCTTGCCGGCGGGGCTTTGCCGGTTTACGCGGAACCGGCGGCGGTGTATACCGCGTTCCGGCTTTCGAGCGTCACGGACGTGACCGACGGGTCCGGCGCGCGGACCTATGCCGTCGTCGCCCCGTATACCGATACCTACCGCCTGACCTGCCCGGACGCGTCCGCCCTTCTGTTTTCCCGCTCGACCGGCGGCGAAACCATCGCGGAAGGGGAAACCTCGCTCTCCGTATCCCTGACCGAAAACGAAACGTATACCCTGACCGTCCGGACCGAAAAGCCGAACGCGGCGTTCTCTCTGGAAACCGTCGCGGAAAACCATACGGTCACCCTGCCCTACGACGTACTTCCGGCGGAGGACGTTTCGGACCTCCCGCTCGAAGGGAACGGGACCGACCCGCTCGAACCGGCGAAGGTCAACTACGTCAAGCGGGACGGCGGGACCTACGTCTATATGAACAACCCCGAACAAATCCGGGCGGAGGACGTCGGACAGGTGTTCCTTCGCACCGAGGGTCTGACCGGCGAAGTCTATATGACGTTCGAAAACGCCAATTATTCCGGCAAGGACGTCTACCTCGGCTACCGGCTCAAAAACGAGGGCAAAAGCGACGTGTACGTCACGGTGCTCAACGTCGGCTATCAGGCGGGCGGGACGTGGTTCGGACAGCTCGCCTGGTTTGACTTTTACAACACAAAATTCGAATTTCCGGACGATTATGCCACGAATCCGTCCAAATACCACGCCGATTACGCCTATCAGGACTACACGCCCCGCGTCTACCAGCCGACGACCTACCGCCTGCCCGCCGGGGAGGCGTTCTACGTCATCGGCGGCACGACGGAGGACGCGTACCTGCACATCAGCGTCGACAACTCCGCCGACAAGCCGCTCGGCAGTATCAAATGCGCGAACGGAAACGTCAAATTCGTCGTTTCCGGCGGCAGCGTGACCGGGACCTTTTGCGTCTATGACGACCCGGCGCAAGTGGCGGCGGAACCGGCGGCGAAAGGCTATCGCGTCGGCGACCGCGCGCGGCAGTACCTCGGCGTTTCACCGCACGCGGGGGTCATCGACAACCAAATGACGTGGGTGTTTTCCGATGAAACCGCTAACGGCGTCCTGCCGGTCAGCTATACCAACCGTTACGCGTCCACCCTGCCGTCGACGCCTTACGCGGCTTACGACAGCGTCGAACACACCGTCGAACGCGCCAATTCGTGGATGACCCACCTCAACCCCCAGAACGACCATACGGCGGTCGGGACGGACATGGTCGCGTTCTACTGCACGGACGAAAACGGCAACGAGGTCGTCATCGACAACGACCACGCCGACGGCGCCGGCAAGCCCGCCAACACCGGCAACTGGATGATTGAATATCAGGACCGGTTCACGCTGGTCAACCAAGGCGACACGGAGCGGACCGTCACGCTGACCCTGCAGGACCACGGCACGCTCGCCATGCTCGCGCGGGACGGCGCGACCGGGGAAGTGCTGGAGGCGCGCTACACGATGGGGCTCGGCGCGGGAGGCGCCAGCCTTTCCGGTCCGACGTACCAATACGACGTGACCGTCCCCGCCCACAGCGTCCGGCAGGTGACGCTGGATTACCTGCTCGTCGCCTGCTCCTACGGCAATGTGACACATTCCGCCCGGCTGTCCGGCGACGTCAAACGCCCGTCCGCGGAAAGCTCCGGCGGTATGCCGAGCGATACGTCACCGGAAACCCCGTCGGCGCCCGCGTCCGAATCGGCGGAACCGTCCGAATCGCCGTCCGGCGTCCCGGTGTGGGCGGTCGTGCTGCTGGTCGCCGTAGTGCTCGCGTCGGTCGCCGCGACGTGTCTGGTCCTTCGCCGCAAAGCGTAAGCCCGTGATTGATTCCAACGCAATACCGGGTTATGAGCTTGCGGATGATACCGTGTTTCATCTTATTGACGGCTATATTTTAGAGATTGCAGAAAATTAAGGCAATCTCTTTTGCTTGAAGAAAGGAGGCACCCAAATGAAACGAATACTTGCTATAACGTTAACCCTGGTCACGCTGCTTGCAGCTTTGACGGGCTGTATGGCAAAAGAAGGAGAACAAAATCCCTCCGGTAAACGCTTACCCCTTACTTTGACAATCGCGGAAACACTTCCAAGCTGTGCCGCATTTGAATATAAAGACTATGAAGACACAAAACCATATTGCTTCTATGCCTACGATACCGAAGGGCATCTTTACCGCGTCATTTGGAATGACTTTACCGGGTTGAACGAAAAGGACGTCATTATTGTTTACCACAACGATGCTATCAGGAAATTGGACTACGATTACGATAATCTTCCCAGTGGTTGGACCCCTCAGTATGAGATAACGGCAATAGAAGTCTCTGGGGTGTCCGCTTCCTGTATCTCCAAAAACGAAGACGGCGCATATATCCTAACGCTCCCTAACAGCGGCGAAACCATCGAACCGGGGAATGAACAAATCCTGTATGTGCCATATATCACCGACGAACTTGTAGAGACCGCGGAAAACAAATTGAACGAAGCGGTTTCCGCATACAGGAATCGCTCTGCTTTTTATCTTCAGATAAACGATGGTTCTCTTTGTCTTGCTGTAGAAGTCATAAAGCAGCTTGACCCACCGACCTCGCAAGGCACCGAGGGCGAAATTGTGGATGAAGGCTGCGGCATTGACCACGAGCACCTTTTCTTTTTCGAGAGAATTTCAACACAAGCGTTGGAAATGGGAAGCTCGGAGAATCCGTAGAAGTTTCAATTGTCAATCACCGGCGATTATCCTCGCTAAAGGGGCAATTCTATGTTAACAATGACTTAGGCGATGACGGTGGTATGGGTTGGCTGTTTCTCGTAGGTCTGTTTGTGTTCGGACTTGTTATGTCTCTTTCCTTCGCAAGAAAAAAGGGGCAGAGCATTTCCTACAGATTGCTTTCTAAGAGAACGAAAACAAGCAGAGAGGACAGTGAGTAAGGACGAAAAAGGGAACTTCAACAATCTTATTTGTATGTTCGCTTTTATCTGTAGTTCTTTCGGTAGCCGGTACGATTTACGCTATTTATGACATTGACCGAATTTTAAATGACCTTGCAAACGATCCAAGCGCAAGCGGGATTGATTTTATGGGAATCGGATGGGGCTACGGTATTCCTTTGTTTGTTCTGTCTATCTTTGGATTGATCCTCTCGGCGGTAAATATGAAACTGTTATCAAAGAAAGTTCTTAGATATACCGCCGTTGCCGAGGCGGCAGTGTCGGCAGTCCTTATCATCGTTTCGGTTTTCATTTTCTATGTGTAAACACGAAGTTCCCCAAAAGGCGGTGAATACATGAAAAAGGTAATATCGTTTGTATTGGCGTTATTCTGTATATTCGGGTTGTCCGGATGTAACACAAAATCGGACTTTGATGATTTTTCCGACTACGAAGATGATTTTGAAGCGGTTGTCCAATTTGTCCTTGCATCTGTACGGCAAAGAAATTCCGTTGACACATTTACAGTAGATATTGGCGATGGTTCTATCAAGATTGACGAGGTCTTCCAAAGTGATGAAACGCTGTCTCCGTCTATCAAGAAGATTCGGGAAAAGGGTTTCACTTATATTGAGGTCGCCCAGGACTATATCATCTTTTGGGAAAATGAAACAGGGTATTACGGTGTTCTTTGGTCTGACAACCCAACCGAAACAATACGCGGTCGTAAAGATTCTCACCCCTATATGAAATCACGGAAATTGTCAAAAGAATGGTATGAGGTCGGCGCATTGGATTCTATTTGAATATGCGTATCCAAACAAGTTGACGATAGGACTGATTGCGATGAAAAAGAAAGTTTTTATTCCTATAATTGCCGTGTTCATATTAGCGTTGATTTTGTTTTTGCCCATTCCGCAAGGCTCATACGATGACGGCGGCACACGGGATTACAATGCCCTGACATACAAGATTGTAAGATGGAATAAGGTGATAGCCGAACCGGACGAGAACGGTCAAACCATTCAGCACACGTATCGTAAGACCTCTTGGTTTTGGTATCCCGACAATCAAAAAAGCATTGATGAACTGTGGCAAATGGAACTGGCAAAATCATAGAATTTCGACAAATGGCGGCAAGGAGAAAATCCTTGCCGCTTTCTAAAAAGCCCAGCTTCAAGCAATCCCTATGAAATCAGACACTAAGATGTGTTTTCCCAACCGGCTACAAACCACCCTCAAAACTTCGCTACGAACACATAGCCAACCGTATCGGGAGGACTTTCTTTTTCCCCTCACGGCGCGAACACGCCGTTTTGAAATCCGAAATCATCGCGACGCTCGTAGTCGTCCGGCGCCGTCGGGTCGTACCCGCCGCGGAATTCCTCCGGCAAACACGCGTAGACCGTCCCCATGTCCGCGATTTCCCCCTGCCGGTAGGCGGCTTCCAGCGTCCAAATCTCGTCGTCATAAACCAGATACAGGTGGGTTTCGGACGGATATCCGACCGTCGGCGAAAGAATCCGGTACCCGGCGTACACGTTCGACACCATCACGCAATCGCCGCCCCTGTCGATTCGCACGAGCGTCGCGTCCCCCACGTCGCCGAACACCGCATACGGGACTTCCTCGTCCGCCGGGAACGCCAAACGCAGGAGCGCCTCGATTCGCGCCGCACGCGCCCCTTCGTCCGCGTCCGGCAAAGCGGAAACCGTTTCCGCAACCTCCCGGACCGACCACGGCGCCGCCGACGCGCCGTCCGCGACCTCCTGCAGTTCCTCCGCACCGCAAACAGCGACCCTTTCCTCCCCGCAAGCGACCGGCGCCGCGCCCGCAAGCAGGACCGCCAAAAGCAAACAAACCGTCTTTTGCATAAAAGTTTCCCCTTTCTTCACGAATTTTTTCATTACGAATTTTCAGCCGACCCGTCCGCGGCGGCAGTACCCTGCCCCCGAAAAGCGACCCGGTCCCCCAAACGCTCGCAATAGTCCCGGAGCCACTCCGGCGACCCCCAGCCCATGTCCGTGATAGCAGGAGTTTCGGAACCGTTTCCGATATACGAAAGCCGGACGCCTCCCTCGCCCCACGCCGCCTCTGCAAGCGCCCGAATCTGCTCGGCGTCCAGCCGCAGACAGTACCACGAATACCGTCCTTCCTCCCGCAGGGTCTCCCAGAACGATGATTCGCCGGGCGCGTCCGTGATTTCCGCGATTTGCAAATCCGCCGGGTCAATCGGTTCCGCAAGCCGTTCGTTCACGTCCCGCAAAAGCGTTTCCCAATCCGCGCCCCCAGGGCACGTCAGGAGAACGTCGAACGCGGTCCCCGCCGGGCTGTTTTCCATCATCAGCGCCAACGCCGAGCCAATGTTTTCGTCATATCCCTCCGGACGGAACAGGTCCGGTGCGAACACCTCCCCGCCGTCGTTCCCGCCGTACAGCGTCACGGTCCGCGGCGTTTCCTCGCCCGACGGCACGACCTCCGATACCGCCGAAATTGCCGCCGACGGCTCGACCGACGCGTCCGACACGACCTCCGTCGGACGGAAAAGGATTCCGAACAGGCAGACCGCCCCGCCGACCGCCGCGCACACGCAAACCGCCGCGACCGTCAAAAACCGCCTCCGCCGCGCGACTCGCCCCTGTGGCTGTACCGCATGCGGACGGTAAAAAGCGAGCATTTCCTCCCGATTCAGCCCGTTCGCCATCGCGTCAAAATGGATTTTTAGTTTCTTTCGGATACGCACGACTCACTCCCCCTTCATGTAGCGTTTCAACTTTTGAATCCCCCGATAGTAGGTCCGTTTTGCGGCGTCGACCGAACAGCCCGTGAGCGACGCGACTTCCCGGTGCGTCAGCCCGTCGACCGCTTTCAGCACGACGGTTTCCCGCTCGCTGTCCGTCAGACGGGCAAGCGCGTCCGCGAGGATTTCGGACGTTTCCAGCGAATCTTTGGAGGTGGCGTAACGCAGGGTGTCCGCAAGGTTGTCCACGTCGACGCTTTCCCGGCGCTTTTGCAGCGTCCGCAACGCAAGGTTCCGTGTGATGGCAAGCACCCACGCCCTCGCGTTCCCGCCGTGATACGCCGGCGCGCTCTTTACGATTTCGCACAGCGTGTCCTGCAGAACGTCCTCCGCGTCGTATCGGTTCCCGCAGATAGAAACCGCCAACGCAAAGACCGACCGGTGCAGTTTGTCGTACAGCACCGCCAGAGCGCCCGGCTCGCCCTCGCAGATAGACCGAATCGCCTTGTCGCAGGCGGCGTTGTCCGCGTACCTGTCGAACATTCCCGCAAACCTCCTTTCCCGCCGTTTCCCCCTCTGTTCGTATATCGTTTTCGGAGCCGTTTTCGTGCGGGGAAATCCCGAAAATTTAAAATTTTTTCACAATTTCACGATTTAAAAAACCATTCCCGACGCGTTCCCGTCGAGAATGGCTTTCCGTGCGGTTCCCTGATGAGGTTTCGCTACATACCCGCAAAACCCGAAAAGCGTAGCAGCCCGTCGGACGAAAACCGCGATTTGCAAAAGCAAATCGCGGCAAGCCATAAAGACTTGCCGCGACGTGGAGCTAATGGCGGGACTCGAACCCGCGACCTGCTGATTACGAATCAGCTGCTCTACCAACTGAGCCACATTAGCGTTTGCCCCGCTTTCCGGGACACCTTTGGCATTATAGCACATCTACGGCGCTTTGTCAAGCCCTTTTTCGCTTTTTCGCCGCGGAAAAACAGAAATCGGAAGAACGTTTCTCCCGATTTCCGTGTCAGCATCGACCAATCGTCCCGGGCCGTGTCCAGCCAAGTATTGTAGGCACAAACGAGCTTAACTTCCGTGTTC
>CANQTR010000058.1 GCA_947626805.1 uncultured Clostridia bacterium | reverse complement strand
GAGGAACGAAGGGAACGTGCAGGGGAAGTGACTTCCCCTGCACCCCGCCCCGTGTCCCCCACATGGGGCGCACCTTCCCTTGCGGCTCGGTCACGGAGCCGCATTTTTCGACCCGTTTCGGGTCGAAAAAATCGGGAAGGCGCGCGTGAAAGGGGGAAGATTCCGTTCCCCGTTCGGTCAAGCGGCTCGCGCCCCCAAATTCGCGTCATTCCTATCGGAATGTGCGCCCCCAAATTACGTTTCCGCCTCGGAGGGGAGAATGGGGAACGAGGGGCGGTTCGCGGATAATTTACAAATTTGCAACAGAAAACGACCTCCGGCGGGGAACACTATCTGCAAATCGGAAGTTCCCGAACCGGAGGTTTTTTATGTTTCATAAGGTGGAGATTTGCGGTATCAACACGTCCAAACTGCAACTGCTGACCGAGGAAGAAAAAATCGACCTGCTCCGCAAGACGCGCGCCGGCGACAAGGCGGCTCGCGAAAAGCTCATTCTCGGCAACCTACGGCTGGTCCTGAGCGTTATCCAGTCCTTCCAGAGCCGCGGTGAGAACGCCGACGACCTCTTTCAGGTCGGGTGTATCGGGCTTATCAAGGCGGTGGACAACTTCGACCTGTCCCAGGAGGTCAAGTTCAGCACCTACGCCGTCCCGCTGGTCGTCGGTGAAGTGCGCCGTTACTTGCGCGACAACAGCATGCTCCGCGTCCCGCGTTCGCTCCGCGACCTCGCCTACAAGGCAATGAAAGCCAAGGAGGCGCTGAAAAACCGGCTTTCCCGCGACCCGACCGTCGACGAAGTCGCGCAAGAACTCGGCGAATCCCCGAAAGCCGTCCGCAACGCGCTCGACGCGATTGTCGACCCCATTTCCCTCTACGACCCCGTCTACTCCGACGGCGGCGATTCCGTCTACGTCCTCGACCAAATCAGCGACACCGCCTGCACCGACGACAGTTGGCTCGACAGCATCGCCATCGGCAACGCCATGCGCACCCTGACCCCCCGCGAGCGCCGTATCCTCACCATGCGTTTCTACAACGGCAAGACCCAGACCGAAGTTTCCCGCGAAATCGGCATCTCGCAGGCGCAAATCTCCCGCCTTGAAAAAAGCGCGCTCCAAAAGGTGCGTAAGCAGATGTCGTAATCGCCGCGGAACGAGGGAAAACGAAAAAGCCGACGTGCGTCGGCTTCGCGTGCGGTATCAAGTTTCCGTTTCCTCCGGCTTTTTCGCCCGGCGGAAGGTACAGGTGAACACGGTGCCTTCCGTTTCGTTGCTCCGGACGGCGATTTTTCCGGCGTTCTCCTCGACGAGTTTCTTAGCGATAGCGAGTCCGAGCCCGTAACCGCCGACGGAGCGCGTCCGCGCGGCGTCAACGCGGTAGAACCGGTCGAACAGGTGCGGCAGGCTCTCGGGCGGAATGACCGGTCCCGTATTTCGCACGGCGAGCGAGACCTTATCCGCGTTCGCGGACAGGGACAGCCAAATCGTCCCGCCGTCGTCGGCATACTTGCAGGCGTTGTCGAGCAGCGTCGAAAGCAACTGCCGCAAAGCGTCGGCGCGGGCGCGGACGAACACGTTCGGCTGTACGTCTATCTCCAGCGTCCTGCCCCGCTCGAAACAGATACTTTCGAACGGCAGGGCGGTCTCGTAGGCGAGTTCGCTGCAGTCGAAAACGTCCTGTTCGGAGAGCGGCGGCGCCTCGACGGTCCGCGCGAGCTGAAGCATATCGGAAATCATCGACGACATTCGTTCCGTTTCCGACGTGATGTACCCCAGCCATTTTTCCTGTTCGCCGACCTTCTCGTCCGCGTGCGCACGAAGAACGTCGACGCTCGCCGCGATGACCGCGACGGGGGTCTTGAGTTCGTGCGACATATCCGACACCAACTGCTGTTGCCGCACCGTCGATTGTTCGACCGGGCGCACCAAAACGCGGGAGGACAGCCAACTCGCCGGGAGCAGCAGCGCGAACGCCCCGACCCCGACGGCGCACAGCGTCAACAGTAGCACCCGTTTCGCGTGCGTTTCCCCGGCGCGGTCCATGACGACCAGCTTGCGCCCGTACGGCGCGGACAGGGAAAGATAGCGCACCGACGGCTCGCGCAGGACGCCCTCGGATTCCCCGGACGCGTAGATTTGCCGGATAAGCCCGTTGCAGACGCGCTCCCGCTCCTCCTTCGACAGGTTCTCGCCGAACCCCTCGACCTGATAGGTTCCGTTCTGCTCGAACACGTAGAGCGCGAAGGTCGAATAGGACGCGTCCCCGTCGTCCGGCGCGTCCGCGTTTTCGTAGCCCTCTCCGAGCAGTCCGGCGTTCGTGTCGAAGAATTGGTCGAGCAGCGACAGCCGCCGCCCGGCGAACTGCCGCAGGTACGCGGTGTTTTGGCGCTCAAGTTCCCCCGCCGTCCGAATGTAGACGAAAGACAGGGCGGCGAGCAGAATCGCCGTCGCGAGCGCCATGTTCAACAGAATGAATTGCAGCCGGAGCCGGCGAATCAAGCCGGTTCCTCCTCTTCCTTCTCTTCGCAGGGATTGAGGCGGTAGCCCAGTTTGCGAATGGTCTCAATGCGGACTTCCGTGCCGAGGTAGGCGAGTTTCTTGCGAAGGAAGGAAACGTAGACTTCGACGTGGTTCTCCTCCGCGTCGGACAGATAGCCCCAAATCTTGCCGAGCAGTTCGCTCTTGGAAAAGACCTGCAACGGATTCTGCATGAACAGTTTGAAGAGCGTGAACTCCTTGAACCCCAGCCGAATCTTGCGCTTGCCGCAATGCAATTCGGACGCGGACAGGTCCAGCCGCAGGTCCCCGACGACGATTTCGTCCAGCACCATCTCGCCCTGACGGCGGGAATTGGCGCGGATGCGGGCGAACAGTTCGCTTTCGGAGAACGGTTTGGTGATGTAGTCGTCCGCGCCGCAGTCCAGACCGCGCACCTTGTCGGAAACGCTGTCCCGCGCGGTCAGCAGGATGACGGGCGTGCGGACCTTTTTCTGCCGCAGCCGTTTGACCAGCTCGATTCCGTCCAGTTCCGGCAGCATAATGTCGAGCAGAATCAGGTCGTACAGACCGGTTTCGGCGTAGGCAAGCCCGTCCGCGCCGTTGTCGACGGTGTCAAAGGTGTACCGGTGCTCCTTCATCAGTTCGCCGAGCGAATCCGCGAGCGCGTGGTCGTCCTCTACGATTAGAACATACATCAGAAATGCCTCCTCTTGGTTTGGTCAATATTGGGGGGATATTTTTTTACGGTTACGGTTCTTCCGGGTCGGTTTCGGACGATTGGATACGCAAAGTCTCGATTTCCGGCGTTTCCGCGTGCGGACGCCCCTTTTCGCGCATCCCGAACAGGAACAGCACCGCCCCGAACGCGGCGAACAGCACGCTGAACAGCAGCAGCCGCCAGAACAGCGTCGACGGCGCGTCGTACAGGTCGAGCAGGCTCTGGTCGTAGGTGACCGCCGCCTTGTCCACCGCCGAACGCAGGTGAATCAGCCACATCGACGGCAGTTTCGCCGCCTCGACGACGGAAAAGCCCTGCAACTTCGCATAGCCGAGGAAGGAACCGAGGTACTGCCCGGCGACGACGGAAATCGCCGTCACGACCCCGACGACCGCGTACGCGCTCGCGCAGGGACGCTTGCTGAACAGCCGGAACCCGGCGTAGACCGCCCACGCCGCGAAGAACCCGAGCAGGCAGAGCACATACCGTATTTCGAACGACGATTCCCCGAACAGCGGGGAAAGGAACGCGTAAAGCAGGAGGTACGCCCCGACGCCGAGCAGTCCGCCGAGGACCGCGCCGAGCAGACCCATTCCGGTGTGTTTCGGCGGGAGGTCCGCGTCCGCGGGCTTCGCGCTCTCCTCGAGCAGTTCGAGCGCGCAATGCTCGCAAAGCAAGCGGTTCCGACGGTCCGCGAACAGTTTCTTCGGCGACCGCTTGCCGATTCTGCTCCCGCACCGGCTGCAATGCGTGACCCCGTCGGCGCCCTGTTCCCGCAGGAGCGCGACGGCGCGGTCGAGGAACGCGAGGAACGCGTCCAGTTCGGCGGAAGCCGTGCAGAACAGCCCGTCCGACTGCACGTCGCACGCGGTCAGCCGCACGCCGTCGGCGGCGTTCCGGAGGGATTCGGACAGTTCGAGCAGGCGGACCGAATCCGCTTCCTCCCCGTCGCCGTCCCGCAGGCGATAACTGATGTAGAAACTACGGCTGTTCCCCGCGTCGTAGAGGGTGACGAGGTACCCGCCGTACACCCCGTACAGGCTGTCCTTCCCGGACTTCGCCGCTTCCGTGTATGTAAAGCCGATTCCCTCGGCGGTCGCGCGAAGGGCTTTGCTAATCATGAACGTCGCTCCTTTTGCGGTCCCCGGTTTGGGGACACAACCTCTCGTTTACTTATAGTATAACATATTTTCTTTGAAATTGTTGAACAAATTGTGAAAATTTATGCCTTTTCCGCGAAATCTGTCCGCGGCGCTTGACAAAAAGGGCGGATTTTGCTAAACTGAGGCAGTACGAAATCACTTTTCCCGAAAGGAACCATGAAACCCATGAGAAAACGCCAACCGAACCATAGCCGTCGGCGGCTTTTCCGCGCCCTCACGTTCGCCCTCTCCGCGGCGCTCCTGCTTCCGCTGTTCGCGTCTTGCGGCAAAGAGGAGGACGTGCCGGACCCCGCCCCGCTCGACGGGACCCTCCGCGTGCAAATCGGGGAGCGGACGGTGGACGTCGCTTTGCGGGACGGTCCGGTCCCGTCGGACGGGAGCGCCGTCGTGTATACGCGCGCCTATGAAAAGGACGGCAGCCCGACGCTGACCGTCGAACCGACGGAGGGGCGGACGACCCTTTGCGTGAACGGCGAACGGGAAGACGGCGTGACCGTCTACTCCGTGCTCGGCGTTTCGGACGGGGGCGGGGACGCCCTGCCCATTCCGTACAACGGCTTTGTGCTGTCCGTCCCGTCGGACGCGTTCGACAGCCCGCGCGCCGGGCTGGAAGTCGCCGTCACGGGCGCGGAACTGCTCGGCGAACCGGAACGCACGGACGTCGGCTCGGTGTCCCCGACGACGGGGAACCTCCGCGCGGCGAAGAAGCGCCGTATCCTCTACCGCGACCCGGTCGACGGTCTGCAGGGGGAGGGCGTGTACCTGTTCACCGCCGATTACGCGTCCGACGCGGCGGAATTCCCGTCCGCGTGTACGGTCGCGGTGCTGGACGAACTGGGAAAACGGTGCAAGGTGGAATCCCTGACCGAACGGACCTCCCCCGAACCGGGGAAGGACCAACTGGTCTTTTTCGGCTCGCTCGCCCGCGCCTATGCGGAGGCGTTCCTGCCCGCCGAAACGACGCTTTCCCTGTCCGACGCGGACAAACCGTCGTCCTACAGCGATACGGAGGCTCTGCTCGTCGGCGACACGGTCTACCGCGTCCCGGCGAACGCGCAGGACTGTGAAAGCATCGACGGGGACGGGGTCTACCTGACCCGTTCCTACGGCGACGCGCTCGGCACGCCCCCCGCGACGGTGGACCGGGTGGACGTCGTCGTGCTGAACGACGCGGTCGCCTTCGTCGGCGAGCGGAACGCGCGGAGCATGCTCCCGAACGCGGGCGGCGTCGCCTTCACGTTCGCCGGTTCCTATGCCGACGCGGCGGAGGAACTGGAAGTCGGTCAGCCGGCCGGGACGGTGTTTCTGGATACGCAGGCGCTGTCCGGTCCGTTCGTCCGTATCGGCGAGGCGTTCTTCCCGTTCGACAAGACGGACGCGGTGCGTTCCCCGGAAGGGGTCACGGTGCTGTACACCCCCGCCTACGGCGCGTCGACCGGCGCGAACCAGTACGGCATTGAAATCGCCATCTCCGCCGACGGCGTCGTCACCGAAGTCCGGCGCGCGGCAGGGGATATGGCGATTCCGGAAAACGGGTACGTCCTGAGCATTCACAACGACAGCGACAACTTCTCCGCCGCCGCCGGGGTCAGGGTCGGCGAAAAGGCGGTGGTTTCGCTCGGGCGCGGCAACTACGCCGTGTCCGCGCTGGACGTGTCCGGCATCAATCAGGTGCGCGGGGAAAACCTGCTCATCGTCTACCGCGGGCAGGCGTCGACCGGCACGAACGCGTACGGGTACGAGATCCTCGTCGACAGCGAAGGCAAAATGGTCGGCGAAAGCTATCAGGGCGATTCGGCGATTCCGGACGGCGGGTACGTCCTTTCCGGGCACGGTACGTCCAGCACCGCCCTGCAGGGCTGTTACCGCTACGGCGCGGAGGTGCGTTTCGACGAGGAGGACATGCGCGTCGCCCTGTTCGCCACGCCGGAAACCGTTTTCAACGACCTCGCGTTCCGTCTGGAGGACGCCGGGAAGACCCTTTCCGCCGCCAAAGCGAACCTGCTGGATTTGGATTACCCGACCGTCGAAAAGACCCTGTCCGACCTGAACGCGCTCGCCGACGAATCCGTTTCGGCGCTCCGCGCGGGGGACTTCGAGCGCGCGCAGGAGGGCGCGGACGAACTCGACGCGGCGATTCCCGACCTGCAGTACGCGCTCATTCCCACCCACGCGGTCGAGAACCGCGCGGTCTGGTACCGCGGGAACGAAAAGAGCGACGACGAGGTCCGCGCGACGGTCGAACGCATCGCCGCCCTCAACATCAACGCCGTCTACCTCGAAAGCTGGTACAACGGGCGATTCACCGGCTTTTCGGAGAACCCGCTGATTCTTCACACGACGGAAAGCAAGGATTACGACCTGCTCGACGGGTTCGTCCGTATCGGGCATGAGTACGGCATCGAAGTCCACGCGTGGGTGGAGAACTTCTTCATCGGCACGGTCGAGGCGCAGGAGCAGGCGAACATGGAGCTCGCCGAGCACTTCAAGGGGCGCTGGATGCTCGACCGGCAGGGGCGCGACACGTTCTTCTACACCGCCTCCTCGACCCACTTCATCTTCCTCAACCCGAACGACCCCGAGGTCCGTTCCTTCCTGCTGGAGTTCTATCGGGAGATTGTGAACAAGTACGACGTGGACGGCATTCATCTCGATTACATCCGCTTCTCCGACCTCAACTACGAGGAGGACGATTTCGGCTACAACCCGGACATCGTGTCCGCGTGGCAGAAATCCGCCGGGACCGACGTCGACCCCGCAACCCTTCCGGACGGCGAACTGAAGAACAGCTGGGTCGCGTTCCGGCAGAACATCATCAGTTCCTTCGTCGGGGAAATCAGCGCCATGCTCCGCAAGGAAGCGCCGTCCGTGTCCCTTTCCGCCGCCGTCTATCCGCGGCTGGATATCGACAGCGTCCGCGTCCTGCAGGATTGCCGCAACTGGGTCGAAAACGGCTACCTCGACGATATGTATTCCATGTCCTACGGCGAGGATAACCGCTACGTTTCCGGCAACGCGGCGCAATTCGCCGCCATCGCGGGGGACGCCTGCTTCTATTCGACCGGGATTTCCGGGTTCGGGCAGACGGTGCTGTCCAATTTCGCCCTGCAGATGACCGAGGTCGTCGACGCGGGCGCGGACGGCGTTTCCATCTTCGCGCTCCCGAACGTGTTCCAGACCTACCTGAAAGCCGTCGAGCGCGGCGCGTTCCGCACCCCGGCGGTGCAGGCGACCAAACTGAGCAAAACCGTTTCCGCCCAGCTTTCCGCCGTGATTCGACGCGCCGACAGCGTCTACAAGCCCTACGCCGGGCTGACCGACGAACAGTGCGCCGAGATACGCGACACGCTCCAACCGATTCTCGACGCCGCCGACGCGTTCGACCTCGATTCCGCTACGCTCGCCGAAAAACGCGCCTATTGCGCCGAAACCATCGCGTCCGTGCGGGACGCCGAAAACGCGCTCGCGCCGTTCTTTACCGACGTCACCCAGCGCCTCGCCTTCCGCGAGGAACTTTCGCAACTCGTGCATTGGCTGACCGTCAGCGACAACCGTTTGGCGGCACGGCAGTAGGGTGCGGGGGGGGGTACAGCGGGGTACGAGGAGTACGAGGAGTACGGTGGGGGAACTCGTCCCCCCACACCCCCCTTGCGCGAAGTCAACTGTCGTTGACTTCGGAGATGGATTTTGAAACGCGTCGGCTGGAATTTGCACCTTCGCGCAAAGAAGCTATCACCCCCAAATTCGCGTCATTCCTATCGGAATGTGCGCCCCCAAATTTTCGTCAAGCAAAAAAATTCCGGCAGACTGCTGTCCGCCGGAACAATTTTTTTATGCAAATTGGGTGCGAGCGAGCGCTTTGCGGGAGCCGGTGAAAACCGGGTCGCGAAGGCAAAAAACGAGAGAGCACCGAACGCAAACCCCGAGGCAGGGCGGTAAAAAACCCGAGCGAGC
This sequence comes from uncultured Clostridia bacterium, assembly GCA_947626805.1. Lineage (GTDB taxonomy): Bacteria > Bacillota > Clostridia > Oscillospirales > CAG-382 > Coliplasma. The sequence goes on along the minus strand of CANQTR010000058.1, from coordinate 1,901 downwards.
AAACGCCGAACGCAAACCCCGAGGCGGGGAGGTACGGCTTTTTCTGTTTACCCCCGAAGTCAACGACAGTTGACTTCGCGCAAGGGGGGTGTGGGGGGACGAGTTCCCCCACCGTACCCCTCGTACCCCTTTCGTACCCCTCTATACGACCCTGGGAATGGGCAGCTTGTTGACGACGGCGTCGTAATTCCGGCGGTAGTCGTCGTAGCGGAGGGCGCGGCGACCGGCTTGCGGGTCGCGGCGCACCTCGTACAGGAATGGTCCGTCGTACCCGGCGTCCTCGAGCAACGTGACGAGCGCGGACCAGTCGTTCAGCCCCTCGCCGGGCAGCAGGTGCCGCTCGTCGACGAAATCGTAATCCGAAACGTGCAGGGTGACGAACTTGTGTCCAAGCGCGCGAATGTACGCCGGATTGCGGTCCGGACCGCCGAGCAGGTGGTTCGTGTCGAAGCAGAGCCGGAGCCGCTCGTCGGCTTCGAGCAGAAATTCCATTTCGGCGAGCGTCGACCCGATACAGGACCGCGGCAGGTCCTCGACGGCGACGACGGCGCCGTAGGACGCGGCGCGATCCGCGAGCAGGGCAAGGCTTTCCCGCGTGCGTTTCAGCCGTTCCGCACGCTCGGAAACGGGAATCGGCTCGGCGCTCGGGTGCACCACGGCGACGCGGGTCCCGGCGTCGGACGCGCGGGCGAGCAGTTCCGCGTGTGCGGAAACCGTGTTCGCACGAACGGACGCGTCGAGCGACGACAGGTCGTTTGTCTCAAACGGGAGGAACGGCAGGTGCACCGACCGCACCTCGACCCCGTACCGGGCGGAAAACGCCTGCAGGTCCTTCCACCGCACGGACGGGTAGACCTCCCACGGCAGGGATACCTCCATGACGGAAATGCCCGCGTCCGCGTAGGCGGCGAACACCTCCTCGGCGACCGAACCGGACGCGCAAGTGGAAAGCCCTAACTTCCAATCGGGCGCGCGCATGGCGGTCAGACGGTCTGCCGGTGCTTCAGCAGGCGGCGAATGCGCCCGGTGCATTCCAGCAGGGGGGAGAGGGATTCGTCGTTGTTGAGCGTGTGGGCGATTTTCGCGATAAACTTCGACAGGTCTACCCGCACCAGCCACGGACGGTCGAGATAGGTTTCGGGAATGTAGGAGAGGTTGGTGGTGTAGAACCGTGCCAGCTTGCCCTCCTCGTAGAGCTTGTCGAACGCCTCGACCCCTTCGGTGAAGAACGCGAAGGTCGTGACGGCGTAAATCTCTTTGGCGTTGCGCTTGACCGCCTCGTTGACCACCTCGATGACGGACTGCCCGGAGGCGAGCATATCGTCGATAATCATGACCTTCTTGCCGTCGAGCGGACCGCCGATGTACTCGTGCTGTACGATGGGGTTCTTGCCGTTGACGATACGGGTCCGGTCGCGCCGCTTGTAGAACATCCCGACGTCCAGCCCGAGGACGCTCGCGTAGTAGACCGCGCGGTCCATGGCGCCCGTGTCCGGGCTGATGATGGTCATGTTGTCCTTGAAGATGTCGTCGCCCTCTTTGGAAATGAAGGTCTTGAGAATAGAATACGTCGGGAAGATGTTCTCGAACGACGTGCCGGGAATGGCGTTGCAGATGTTCGGGTCGTGCGCGTCGAAGGTCAGAATCGCTTCCACGCCGATGTTCTGCAGTTCTTCGAGCGCGACGGCGCAATCGAGCGACTCGCGACCCTTGCGGCGGTGCTGTCTGGACGCGTAGAGCAGGGGCATGATGACCGTAATGCGGCTCGCCTTGCCCCCGATGGCGGAAACCACCCGCTTGATGTCCTGAAAATGCTCGTCCGGACCCATGCGGTTCTCATACCCGAACATCGTGTAGGTGCAATGGTAATTCCCGACGTCGGTGAGGATGTAAAGGTCCTT
>CANQTR010000057.1 GCA_947626805.1 uncultured Clostridia bacterium | reverse complement strand
ATGACGGATTTGGTCCAGTACCCTTCCTCGACGTCCGGCGGCTGGGGCAGTTCGATGCGGGGCGCGTCCGGGTCGACGCGGTAGTGCGCCTTCAGGTATTCCTCGATTGCGTCGACGTAGACGCGGTTGCCGAGGTCGGCGAGGTGCACGCCGTCCGTGATGAGGAAGTCCTCCAGCGCGTACTGGTCACAGATTTTGTGGATGTCAATCAGTCCCGTGTCCGTTTCCTTCGCGACCTCGCGGACGATTTCCACATACACGTCCAGCGCGGCGTTGAGCCCGCCGGCACTCGTGTAGTTCTCCGCGGGACCGTAGGCGTCCTCGCGCACATAGGGCGGGGTCAGCAGAATCGGGTCGGCGTCCAGCGCGCGGACCTGCGAAATGATGGTTTTGAGGTTTTCCCGGTACTTTTCCGGGGATACGCGGGGCACGGAACTGCCCGGGGTCAGGCGGACGTCGTCATTCGTGCCGAACCCGATGATGACGATGTCGGGGTCCTTCTTGGTCACGTCCCAGTCGAACCGGGCGAGCCCGTCCTCGGTCGTGTCGCCGCCGACGCCGGAATTGATGGCGTAGAGGTTCATCTCCTCGCCGAGCGTCTTGGTCCAGGTACCCATGGCGGTCAGGCTGTCGCCGAAGGTCACAAGGCGGCACCCGTCCAGCAGCAGAGCGTCCGCCGCCGGCGCCGCCGAGACCCCCGCCGCGAACGGCAGGGACGCACAGGACAGCGCCGCGCAAAGAAACAGGGAAAAGATGCGCTTTTTCATAACGTCCTCCTCGTTCCGCTCAGGAATCGGACCGGTTCAGGTAGTCGCGCAACTTCTCAATCGTCGGCATGCACGCCTCGTCGAGCTTGAGGTAGTTGGTGATTTCGTTGTACTGCCCGTCGCCGTCGGCGTCCGCGTAGTCGTTGCTGGAGAACCAGACGGCGAGCTTGATACGGCTGCAGAATTCGTAACCGGGGTCCTGACTATGCTCGAAACAGTCAATCATGCCCTCGACCCACTGGGTCTGGTAGGCGATGTTCCTGCCGAGCGTGGTCGTGCGGTAGCCGTTGATGCCGTAGTCGTAAATGGCGTTTCCGCCCGCGCCGCAGGCGAATTCCCCGAGAATCCACGGGTATTCCGCGTAGTAGGGGAGCATTTTGTTCGCCGTTTCGGTGTACATGGTCCGGAAGCTCGCCGGAACGCCTTCGTTGTTCATCTGGTAATGGGTCAGCCCGAGCATTTGCACATAGTCCGCGCCGGGCATATAGCAGAGCGCCTCGCCCCAGTTGCAGTACGGGCAGGTCGTCGAGATTGGGTTGATGACCCAAATCAGGTTATTGACGCCTTCCGCTTCGAACAGGTCGTAGACGTACCGCCAGGTCATCTGGAAGATGTCCGGGTCGAGCAGGGTCATCATGCCGCAATAGTCGGTCCAGTCGGTGTTCATTTCGTTGTTGACGCGGAAGATGATGGGCTTTGCGTAGGACTTGATGTACCCGGCGAGACTCCGGAAGTAGTCGTCGTGTCTGCCGCGCAAAATGTCGAACATCGGGGTATAGACCCCGCCGGTGGCGTTATTCGTTTCGGTGAACTGGTAGGTCAGGTTAAAGACCGGCTTGCCGTCGAACCCGTTCCCGCCCGCGTAGGTGTCGGCGCGGTTGAAGGTCTCCTTCGGGTCGGAGTAGGTGCCGTACCAGCCCATGTGCAGGTAGGTCATGTAGACGTCCGGCGTCGCGTTCAGCGCTTCCTCGCCCCAGAGCCATTTGGTGTATTCGTCGCTGTTGCTTTCGTGGAACGCGCCGAACCCGACGTCCGTGCGGTTCTGCAGGAATTCGTAGTAGGCTTTGGTCTCCTCCGACCAGTTCGGGTTTTCCTTACATTCGTAGGACGTAAAGCCGTTCGACGGCGTGCCGACCATGGGGATTTCGCGGAAGGACGCGACGATGTCGTCGAGCGCGTCGCCCATGCGTTTTTTGGACTTCATGACGACGAGGTAGAAGTAGTTATAGGTATTCGTCGGGCGAATGATGGCGATTTGATAGAAGGGCATTTCGATATTGCTCGCGAGGTTGATCTGCATGCAGTAGGACTTGACCGTGTAATCCCCGACCTCGACCTCCTGCACGGCGCGGGTGCGCATGATTTGGTTGTTCGAGAGGAATTGCGTGTCGTCGATTTGCTCGACCAGCCATTCCCGCATATACAAATCGTAGCCGTCCTTGCTCGTACTGCCGTCGCCCTGCTTGCCGTAGGGGTTCTGGTTCTCGTAGGTCAGCGTCAGGCAGTAGTCCTCGGTGCGGTATTGCGAGCGGAATTTGCCGATGCTGAAGTCCGCCTCCGGCGCGCCGGGGAGCGTGACGCAATAGCCCTCCGCCGGGACGACCGCGCGCGTCGATTCCGCGCCGGTGAACAGCAGGCGAACGTCGTTATCCGCCGCCGGGGCGGGGTTTTCGTCGGTGGCGTTGCCGTTTTCAAAGACGGTCGCCTTGAAAATCGTTTCCGGACCGGTCAATCCGTTCGCCTCGTCGGCGTAATCGGACGACCAGACGGATTCCGCGCGGGGGTCCGGGGTTTTCGGTTCCTCGCTCGGCGTATCGGACGGGTCGGCGGCATCGGTGGTTTCCGACGACGTGCCGTTCCCGCCCGCGCAGCCGGCGAGCAGCAGAAGCGGCGTCAGGAACAGGCAGAGCATGGTTCGTAGCAGTTTTTTCATCGCAAATCAATTCCCTTTCGTTGCAGTTTCTTTTTTCATGGAACAGTATACAGGAAAATCCGCAAAAATGCAAGCCTCTTTTGCAAAAAAGGCGAAAAACGGGTCAGGCAGTCTCGTCCAGGTACTCCCGTAGTTCGCGAAGCACGCCCGCCGCGCCCTCGTCGAGCATATAGGAGGTGATAATCTCGTTGTATTTCCCGTCGCCGTCGACGTCTGCGTAGTCGTTGCTGGAGAACCAGACGGCGAGCTTGATGCGGCGGCAGAACTCGTTCTCCGGCAGCTGGTTATTGCGGAAGCAGTCGAGCATATCCGCGACCCACTCCGTCTGCCGTTCGACGTTGCGCCCGAATTCGGTCGGCACATAGCCGTTGACGCCGTAATCGTAGTAGGCGACGCCGCCCCCGCCGCAGGCGAATTCCCCAATCATCCACGGGTAGTCCGCGAAGTAGGGGAGCGCGTTGTTCGCCGCCAGCGTATACCGTTCGCGGAAGGTCCTATATTCGGCGTCGACGTTGTTCGCCTCGTAGTTGGTCAGCCCGAAGATTTGCACATAGTCCGCGCCGGGCATATAGCAGACCGTTTCGCCCCAGTTGCAGTACGGGCAGGTGATGGCGATGGGGTTGAACACCCAAATCAGGTTGTCGACCCCCTCTTCCTCGAACAGGTCGTACAGGTGCCGCCACGTCATCTGGAAGAGGTCCGGGTCGAGCAGGGTCATCATGCCGCAATAGTCGGTCCAGTCGGTGTTCATCTCGTTATTGAGCCGGAAGATGATGGGCTTGCCGTAGTCCTTCATGTACCCCGCAAGCTCGCGGAATTGGTCGTCCAGCCGACCGCGCAGAATGTCGAACATCGGCGTGTACGCGCCGGTGGCGTTATTGGTTTCGGTGAATTGGTAGGTCAGGTTAAAGACGGGTTTGCCGTCGAACCCGTTCCCGCCCGCGTAGCGGTCGGCACGTTCGAACGTTTCTTCGGGGCTTTGCGGGTCGCCGTACCAGCCCATGTGCAGGTAGGTCATATAGACGTCCGGCGTCGCGTCCAGTGCGTCCGCGCCCCAGAGCCATTCGGTGTACTCGTCGCTGTTGCCCTCGTGGAACGCGCCGAACCCGACGTCCGTGCGGTTCTGCAGGAACTCGTAGTAGGCTTTGGTTTCCGCCGACCAGTTCGGGTTTTCCTTACATTCGTAGGGCGAAATGCCGTCCGCCGGCGTGCCGACCATGGGGATTTCGCGGAAGGACGCGACGACGCCGTCCAGTTCGTCGAGCATACGTTTTTGGGACTTCATGACGACGAGGTAGAAGTAGTTGTAGTTCGCCGTCGGGCGAATGATGGCGATTTGGTAGAACGGCATGTCGATATGGCTCGCGAGGTTGATCTGCATACAGTAAGTTTTGACCGTGTAGGGACCGGCTTCGACCTCCTGCACCTGCCGCGTCCGCATGAGTTGGTTATCGGCGAGGAATTTGGTGCTGTCGATATGTTCGGTCAGCCAGCCTGTGATGTACATCGTGTATCCGGCTTCGTCCTTGGAGTAGGGGTTCTGGTTCTCGTAGGTCAGCGTCAGGCAGTAGTCCTCGGTGCGGTATTGCGAGCGGCGGCTGCCGAGGCTGAAGTCCGCCTCCGGCGCGCCGGGGAGCGTGACGCAATAGCCCTCCGCCGGGACGACCGCGCGCGTCGATTCCGCGCCGGTGAACAGCATCCGCACGTCGTTATCCGTCGCGGGGGCGGGGTTTTCGTCGGTTGCGTTGCCGTTTTCGTAGACGGACGCCTTGAAAATCGTTTCCGGACCGGTCAGCCCGTTCGCCTCGTCGGCGTAGTCGGGTGACCAGACGGATTCCGCGCGGGGGTCCGGGGTTTTCGGTTCCTCGCTCGTCGTGTCGGCGTTCGACGCGTCGCCCGTCGGTTCGGACGCGTCGTTCGCGGTTCCGCCGCAAGCGGTCAGGAGAAGAAGGAGGGTCAGCAGCAGTGCGGTGGCTTTTTTCATGGTTGAGGTCCCCTTTCCGTTTCTTTCTCCCAGTATACAGGATTTCCGTCGAAATTGCAAGAGGAACCGGAAAAATATTCCGCCGATTTGTAGAAAACGGCAGGGGCGTTTTCCTGTCGTGTGTCGCAAATGGGAGGGTACGGACCGGGACTGCACGTTGTGCAGTCCGCGTCAAGGGACTTTTTGAAAAAAGTCCCTTGACAATCCCCAAAAACGTTTCGGTTTGGGGTGCAAAACAAAGGGATTCGCTTGTGCGGATTGGGTTGCCATCGCGCAAAAAAGGTTTTGAAAGACTGACGGCAGGGGGAATCCCCCTGCCGTCGGTCTTTTTTCGCGTTTATTTTAGCGTTTTGCGTCAATGCGTTCTGACGCGGAGCGTTACCGCCGCGCCGACCGCGCCGAGGATTGCAAGCACCGCGAACACGAGCAGCCCCGTGTCGCCCGCCTGCACTCCGCCGGAAGAGGTCGAGCCGGTGGAGCCGGTTGAACCCGTGGAGCCGGTCGAACCCGTGGAGCCGGTCGAACCGGTCGAACCGGTCGAATCGGTCGACGAGGAATCGGTCGACGAGGAATCGGTCGACGAAGAATCAGTCGACGAAGAATCGGTGGACGAAGAATCGGTGGACGAAGAATCCGTCGACGAGGAATCCGTCGACGAGGAGCCGCCCTCCGCCGACGTCTTCACGAGCGGCGTGCCGACGACCATGGCGTTTTCGTCGCTGACCAGCGCGAGCGTGTTGAGCGTGACGACGTCGCCGGTTTTCGCCGCCGTGATGTCAAGGTCTTTGAATTCGTGGACGTTGTTTTCAAACCGCTTGTCCCCCGTGACGTAGGCGGGCAGGTCCCAGACGATGGACGTGTCCGTCGAACGCTTGGTATAGGTGGGATTTTTCTTCATACCGGTGAAGAACAGGTCCGCGTTCCCGCTGCCCTTGTCCTTGCGGGTGTAGTGGATTCGGAAGTCGAACTCCTTGTTTTCGCTGACAAAATCGGCGGCGACAAAGGTCGGCTTGGAAAGGTCGACTTGAGCGCCCGTGTAGTCCGCGAGGTGAATCGGCGTGTCCTCGGACGCGTCCTTCTTGAACGTGAGCGTGACCGAGCCGTTTTCGTTGCGCTTGACCGTCACGGATTCGTTGTCGGTATCCTTCAGCGCGGCGAGAAAGTCGACGATAACGACCGAGGACGGTTCGCCGCTGACCGGCTTGCTGTCCGCCGCCATCGCGCAAACCGCGCCGAGCGACAGCAGCACCGACGCAAGCAGAACGGTAATGAACTTTTTCATGGAATGTTTTTTCCCCTTTCAGCACATAGTTTGGGTGTTGATTGCGTTCCATGAGCAAGTATTCCCGTTTTCGCGAAAAAAATGCGGGCGCCCCGCGAGGAGCGCCCGTTTTGAACGGTTTAGCGTTCGGATTTTACGGTTTTTTTTGCGATTTTTAGTGTCTTGCACGGACAACCGCAACACCGCCGACAGCCGCGAGAACCGCGAGGACCGCGAACACAATCATACCCGTGTCGCCGGTTCCCGGAGCGGACGAGCTACTGGAGGCAGGAGCGCTGGAGCTGGAAGCCGGAGCGCTGGTGCTTTCCGCCGACGTGGTGGTCTCGGTCGAGGAAGTCTCGGTCGAGGAAGCCTCGCTGGTGGAAGCATCGCTGGAGGTGGAATCGGACGGCTCGACAACAGTTGCGGGCTTCACGATAGCGAGTTTGGTGATGGTGAAGGAAGTGTCCTTCGCGCCATAAATCACGAACTCCTTAATCGCATGTTTCTTGTCCTCGAAAACCTTATTTGCGTCACCGCTGATATAGGCACCCAAATCCCAAACCGCTTCTTTCTTGTCCTCAGAAGCGTAAATGGACTGGTCGCCGCTGAGCAAGCTGGTGAAGAACAGGTCGGCATATTTATCGCCCTTGTCTTTGCGGGTGTAATGGAGAATGACACCGTTCGTGTCGCTGAGCGTGGAATCGGTAGTGAACGCCATCTGGATGTATGCGGTTTCGCTGACATCAACTACGACATCTGCAAGGTCGCAAACTTTTCCAAGCGGGTTGGCAGCATTACTTTCTTCTTCGCCCTTCTTGTACATGGCGACATCATTCTTGAAGGTGACTTTGACACCGCCGTCAACCTTTTCGACTTTGAAATCGGCGGTTTCGGTGGGTTGAATCTTGGAAAGTACGTCCGTGATGACTTCGTAGTTCTGTGTGGCGGGGCTGGTCTCTTCCGCGGAAACTGCGAGCGCGCAAGTAACGGAAGCAATCAGCATCGTCGCGATGAGGAGCGCTGAGAGTAACTTTTTCATTGCTGTTTTTCCCCTTTCGGTTTTTCTTTTTTGTTTGGCGGTTTGAACGGCTCCCGCAAAGGAGCCGATTCAAAACCGTTTTCAGTATAGCAAATGCGGACGCGCTTGTCAAGGGGTTCTGGAAATTTTTTCAGGAAATTTTCTTTTTTCGTCGTTTTCGACCCTTTTCGTGGCATTTCTACGCGAAACTTGCCAAAAAAGGAGCGCCCCGCGAATGGGGCGCTCCGGAAACGATTGCCGTTTCGGGGTCAAACGGGTTTAGTGTCTTGCGCGCGCCACAGCCACGCCGCCGACGGCGGAGAGGACCGCGAGAACCGCAAGGACGATAAGACCGGTGTCGCCGGTCGTCGGCGCGGTCGAACTTGCAGCCGACGACGCGACGCTGCTTTCAGTCGAAGCGACGCTGCTTTCAGTCGAGGCGGCGCTGCTGTCGGTCGAAGCGGCGCTGCTGTCGGTCGAGGCGGCACTGCTGTCGGTCGAAGCGGCACTGCTGTCGGTCGAGGCGGCACTGCTGTCGGTCGAGGCGGCACTGCTGTCGGTCGAGACAGCGCTGCTGTCGTCGGCGGCAGGCTCGTCCGCGGAAACCGCGAGAACGCAAGTCGCGGAAAGGACCAGCAGAGCGGCGACGAGGATTGCGGAAAGTAACTTCTTCATGTGATTTCCCCCTTTCATTTGCTTTGTTTTCCGGTTTTCGAGCGGGCATTTCCCCCGTCCCGCTCAAAAAACCGGTCCCTATTATAGTCGAACTTTCGGCAAATGTCAAGGGTTTTTTTGGGAAATTTTAATAATGACTCAATTTTCGGATTTCTTGAGGCATTCCAGTTCGCCTTCCGGGGCGAAATCGCTTCGGATATAGGGGGCGTTGCCGGCGGTCAGCCAATTGTAGCCGGTCTCGCGTTTCGCGCAATAGTGGGCGGCGTTTTGGAGAATGCGGCGAACGACGGGGTTGTGGTAGGTCGGGACGGTTTCGTGACCGGGCTGGAAGTAGAACACCTTGCCCGCGCCGCGTTTCCACACGCAACCGGAGCGGAACACATAGCCGGTCTCGTACCAGGACAGAAAGACCAGTTCGTCCGGGTCCGGGATTTGGAACGGCTCGGCGTAGACCTCTTCCTTTTCGATATGGAAATGGGAGGGGACGCCGGCGGCAATCGGGTGGGTCGGGTTGATGTTCCAGACGACCTCGTGGAGGTTATCCCCCCAAAGCAGGTTGCCGGTCGTGCCGACGACGGCGCGGAAAACCTTGGAGTAATGCCCGGAATGCAGGACGACCAGTCCCATGCCGTTATAGACGCGCTGACGGACGCGTTCGACGAGGTCGTCCGGCACTTCGTCGTGCGCCATATGACCCCACCAGAACAGGACGTCGGTGTTGTTCAGCACCTCGTCCGGCAGACCGTTTTGCGGGTCGTCGAGGGCGGCAAGGGTGATTTCAAGGTCGCCGCATTCCGCGAGCGCCTTGCCGATTTCGGCGTGCAGGCCGTTCGGGTAGAGCGCGCGGACGGCGTCGTTGGATTTTTCGTGACGGTATTCGTTCCAGATGGTGACGCGGATTTTGCTCATGAAAGATTTCTCCCTTCCGAATTGAATTGGTTCTATGCGAATTATAGCATGACGGGGGCGGAATGTCAACGCTTTTTCGGAAAAAATTCCTGTCTTGACAAGGGGACGGAAGTGTGCTACAATAGGGCGAGAAAAGAAGGAAAGAAGGGGTTTTCATGCCTACGCCGCACATCGCCGCGACGCCGGAGCAGTTCGCGCGGACCGTCCTTTTGCCCGGCGACCCGTTGCGGAGCCGTTTCCTCGCGGAGCACTTCCTCGACCGTCCCGTGCTGGTCAACGACATTCGGGGCGTGCAGGGCTATACCGGGTACTACCGGGACGAGCCGGTCTCGGTCATGGCGAGCGGCATGGGAATGCCGTCGATGGGCATTTACGCGTTCGAGCTGTTCCGGCATTTCGGGGTGGAGAACCTCCTTCGGGTCGGTTCGGCGGGCGCTTTGCAGGAGCGGGTCCTGTTGCGGGACGTGGTGTTGGCGATGGGGGCGTGTACGGATTCGGCGTTCGCGTCGCAGTACCGGCTGGACGGGTGTTTCGCGCCGATAGCGGATTACGGACTGCTTTCGACCTGCGTTTCGACGGCGGAAGCGCTCGGTCTGCCCTGTCGGGTCGGGAACGTGCTTTCCACCGACGCGTTTTACGCCGACGAGGAGGCGCCGACCCCCGCGCAAACGCAGGCGGCGATGTGGGGGAAGATGGGCGTGCTGGCGGTCGAGATGGAAACCGCGGCGCTCTACATGACGGCGGCTCGCGCGGGCAAGCGCGCGCTTGCGCTGTTCACGGTGTCCGACCACCTGCTGACCGGCGAGCGGTTGGGCGCGGACGAGCGGCGGACGTCGTTTACCGATATGCTGCGGCTGGGGCTGGAGACCGCCGTGCGGATTTAGAAATTTGCGGAAAATGCGCGAAACCCCTTTACTTTTCGGGGAAACGCGTGTATACTATAGGTGTTCCTGACGCAAAGAGCGTTCTGAAGCGGAAGGTGCGGAGCTTTTTCGGAAAATAACGGGGGGGTTCCCGTGTTTTTTGCCGCGCCGGAAACGGACGCGGCTTTTTTCGCGGCGGGAATCGTCGGATACGGAAAGGAAGGGTGAAGGGTGCAGACGAGGGTCGGCGTAATGAGCATCATCGTCGAGGACCGCGATTCGGTCGGGCGGCTCAACGAATTGCTGCACGAATACGGGGATTTCATCCTCGGGCGCATGGGTATTCCCTGCCGCGACAAGGGGATTCACATCATCAGTATCGCCTTTGACGCGCCGCAGGACCGCATTTCGGCGCTTGCGGGGCAAATCGGCAAATTGCCCGGCGTGAGCGTAAAGACCGCCCTGTCGGGGGTGACCGGGAATGGGTGACCTGTCGGGTTTGGTCGAAAAACTGGCGGCGGGGCGTCGGCTGACCGAGGCGGAATTCCGCGAACTGCTCGTCGGGCGCGACGAAACGACGGCGAAGGCGCTCGCGGAACGCGCGGTCGCGGTGCGGAAATCTATCTACGGCGACGCGGTTTTCACGCGGGGGCTCATCGAAATCGGCAACATCTGCCGCAACGACTGCTACTATTGCGGGATTCGGCGGAGCAACGCTCATTGCGAGCGCTACCGCCTGACGGACGAGGAAATCCTGTCGTGCGCCGACGAGGGGTACGAGCTGGGCTTTCGGACGTTCGTCCTGCAGGGCGGGGAGGACGGGTACAACACCGACGAGCGGCTTTGCGGTCTGCTGCGGGAATTGAAACGGCGGCACCCGGATTGCGCCCTGACGCTTTCGCTCGGCGAACGCTCGCGGGAAAGCTATCAGGCGCTGTTCGACGCGGGGGCGGACCGCTATCTTTTGCGGCATGAAACGGCGGACCGGACGCATTACGCCCGCCTGCACCCGCCGGAACTGTCGTTCGACAACCGCATGAAGTGCTTGCGGGACCTGCGGGAAATCGGGTATCAGGTCGGGTGCGGGTTCATGGTCGGGTCGCCGTTCCAGACGGAGGCGGAACT
>CANQTR010000056.1 GCA_947626805.1 uncultured Clostridia bacterium | reverse complement strand
CGGCACCAGTCCCGTCTGGTGCGGACGCGGGTCTGTTCCGACCTTTCCCCGTGGCTCCGCAACGCGGCGGTCGGCGAAATCTACACCGTCCCGATTTCCCACGGCGAAGGGCGCTTCTACGCCTCCGCCGAATGGGTCAGGCGGCTCGCCGAAAACGGGCAAATCGCGACACAGTACGTCGATTTGGACGGCAACCCGACGTCCGACGTCCGTTTCAACCCGAACGACTCCGTTTGCGCCATCGAGGGTATCACGTCCCCGGACGGGCGGGTGTTCGGCAAGATGGGACACGCGGAGCGCGTCGGCAGGAATCTCTACCGCAACGTCCAAGGAAATTATGACATCGGAATGTTCGACGCGGCGGTCGCCTATTTCCGTTAAAAAGCGCATATGCTTTTATAAATCCAAAAAGAAAGGAAGGACCCAACGAAATGAAAAAGACCCATCGCGTTCTCTGCCTGCTCCTGGTGCTGTGTCTTGCCTCGGTCGCCCTATTCGCCGCGTGCGAAGAGGAGATGGAGCAAGCCGGCGTCAGTTCCGTTCAGAGCGGCGGGAACAACACCTCAGAAAGTCAATTCCCCCTGGAAAAAAAGGATTTTGGCGGCGTCCAAATCAAATTCCTCACCAACGAGAACTCCGACTACTACAAGTGGGAGATTGCGCCACAGGAAATGGTGGAAGGTGACCGAATCAACAACGCCTGCAGGAACCGCAAGGAACTGATTCAGCAGGAATACGGAATCGAGCTCGTGCAGGAGTACGTGAAAACCCAGGACGACGTCATCGACACGCTCCGCGAGAGCGTGGAATCCGGCTTGGACGAGTATCAGGTCGGCGTTTCGGGATTGCTCTACCTTGCCAAACTCACCGACGCCGAGCTGTTCCTTGACCTTTCCCACATCGAAAGCAACAACTACCTCGACCTCACCAAACCCTATTGGGACCAGTCCATCATGCGCGACCTGACCCTCCTCGACAGCGTCTACTTCGCGACCGGCGACGCGCTGATTACGGACGACGAATCGACGTGGGCTATCTTCTTCAACAAGGACATCGCCGAGGACCTCAACGTCGCGGCGAGTTGCGGGGTCGAATCCCTGTACGAACTGGTGCGGAACGGCGATTGGAACATTGATACGTTCCATGAAATCGTCGCGAGTTCGTCCGTCGACAACAGCGACTTCGGCATGGCGTGGGGCGCGGACACCCCGGACATCTGGGGCATGATTTCGCAATGCTACGACTCCTACGCTTTCACGGTCGGCTGCGGACAGACCCTCATGCGGAACGACGGTACGGAAATCACCGTGACCGCCGGCGACCAGAGCAACGTCAACGCCTTTGACAAGGTTTTCAACCTGCTGACGGAATCCGACTTCGTCGCCATCGCCGAAACGACCGGCAAGAACGCGGGCTCGACCACCTACTATGCGGACATGACCTCGATGTTCGCCGCCGGGAAAGGGCTTTTCATGCCCAACCGAATCGCGACCGTTTCCGACCCGATTCTGCGGGACGCGAACATTCATTACGGGCTCCTGCCGATGCCCAAACTGGACGACACGCAAGAGGAATACACCACGACCGTCACGGTCTACTGGTGCAGCGCGTTCGCGATTCCAATCACGAACGTCGAAAAACTCGACGCGACCTGCTACGCCCTCGAGGCGCTCGCCTACTACGGCATGGAACAGCTCACGCCGGAATACTACGACCACACGCTGAAGGATAAGCGGTTCGAGGACGACGAGTCGATTGAAATGCTCGACCTCATCTTCCGCAACCGTACCTACGACATGGGCGCCGTTTACAACTTCGGCGGTTCGCTGCCGTTCTACACGGGCATCCTGCTGAACGGGCTTTCGGGCGGCAGCAACACCCACAAGTCCACGCTTGAATCCGTCCAGTCCAGCTGGGAAGCCGCCATTCAGTCCTTCATCGAGAAAGTTATTTCCTCCCGCGAGGATTTGTAGGACCGTAAAGCGCCATTGAGCGCATACGATGCACCCCAAAGGCAAGACGCTTTTGGGGTGCATTTTTCAAGCGGGGCGCCGCACGGAATGTTGCGGCAACGAATGGATTCCCCCGCAAAGCAAAAGGAATGAGCCCGGTTCCGTTCCGGGCTCATTCTTACATCGATTCTTTTTGCGGGATTTCGGGGTCCGCCGCACAATTTTTCGCGGGCGTTACGAAAGTTCCCGATAGGTGTCAATCGTCGATTCCAGCGCGCTCTGCACGGCGGATGAAATTTTTTGCCAACGGGACGTGAAATCGTTGACGCCCGAAAACGCGACGTCATTGACGAAACCGGTGATGGAATTGACGTCGTATTCGCTGGTTCCGCCCCAGTTGTAAATGGAACCGAAATCGTAAACGCAACTTTCGAAGATGATGTCGAGCATTCTTTCGCTCTCGCTGTCCTGAATTTTGCGTTTCTTCATGATGACGTCGATGTACGCGTCGCGGACCGTCGATGTGGACGCCTGTGTCATCGCGTCGGCGATGACAGCGGACATCTCCGCGTCGCGGACCGCCTTCGGAATCGTGATACAGGAGGCGTACAGCGTCGAAACGCGGCAGTAGTAATCGTCCTGCCCCTCGTCCAGTTTCGGCGTCGGCAGAATCCCGAAATTGCAGTCGTATTCGCCCATTCCGAGAATACCGTGCAGGGACGCCGCGTGGAACAGCGCGCGCTGATTCGCCGTCGATTCGTCCGCCGCGACCCAGACGGTCTTCCCCGCCGCCTTCGCGCCGATGGAGAAACCGGACGCGTCGTTGTCAATCATGCCGGTCGCCGACTGGTCGTTGACGAGTTCGAAGATTTTGTCGAAAACGGCGGTGCTTGCCGTGGAATAGACCGCGAGTTCGGGTTCGTCCTCGCCGTTCTTGACGGAGAAACGCTGTCCGCAACCGATGAACATACTCGAAACGAAATTGCGGTTGACGAGGAACCCGTAGGTGTCCAAATGCCCCATGCCGGGTTCGCCGTCCGAGTCCTCCGTGACCTCGCGCGCCATTTCGTGCAGTTTGTCGATGGTCCAGCGACCGCTTTCGACGAGTTCGTACGGGTTCTCCAAATAGTAATCCCGAATCATGTCCTTGTTGAACTCCAGCACGTGGGTGACGTCCCATTTCAGCAGGGAAATATCGCCGGTGACGAAGTAGTTCTTCCCGGCAATGGAAAGGTCGCGGACCGAGCCCTGGTCGTAATAACTTTCGCCGAGGTGGATATTTTCAAGCGTGCGAAGGTCGTACAGCAGACCGTCCTGCGCGAGCGTCGCCGCGTCGCTCATATAGGGCATGACGACGTCGTACGCCCGGGAACCGGCGGCGCTGTCCTGCCGGACGCGCTCGACAAGGTCGCCGAAATTTTCGGCGCGGACCTCGTCGATAACGACGTCAAACGCCTCCTCGACGAGGTCGTTTCGCGCCGAAATGGCATCCTGCAGGCGGCTGTCGGAAGTCTCCTTCGGGAGAATCTCCACGGACATATAGGTGGTCTGGTAGTCACCCTCGACGAGGAAGGTGACGGTTTCCCCGCCGTACTTCTTTTCCGGCAGATTGGAGAACAGCGGGCGGGATTCCTCGCCCGACGATTCCGCCGACGAGGTCGAATCGGACGAGGTGCCCTCGAGCGACTCACAGGCGGCAAGCGCGCCGAGGGCGAGCAGAAGCAGGAAACAGACGAGCACGCGGAACGGCGTTCGTTTCATACCGCTTTCCTCCGGGTCAGTCGTCGAGCGCACGATAGGATTCGAGCGTTTTATCCATGTCCGATTTCACCATATTCGAAATGCCTTCCCAGGTGGAGGCGAATTCCTTGGTGCTGTCGAACGCGACGCTGTTGAGGAAGCCGGTGATGGAATTTGCGTCGTACTCGCTCGTGCCGCCCCAGTTATAAATCGACGCGAGGTCATAAACGCGGGTGTTGAAGATGATGTCCAGCATTTCGAGGCTGTCGTCCGACGACGAGGTCGCGATTTTGCGCCCTTTGAGAATGACCTCGAAATAGGCGTTCTTGATTGTGCCGGTGGACGCCTGCATGAGCGCGTCGGTGATGACGGAGGACATCAGCTGGTCCTTGACGTTGAACGGAATCGCCACGCAAGACGCGTACAGCGTCGAAACGCGGTTGTAGTAGCGGTCCTGCGTTTCGTCGAACATCGGGGTGGGCAGGACGCCGAATTTGCAGTCGTACTGACCCATATCGAACAGGTCAATCAGCGCGATGGCGCGGAACATGGCCCGTTTGGACGCGACCGACTCGGTCGCCGTTACCCAGACGTTCTTGCCCGCGGCGACTGCCGTATCGTAGAAACTGCTCCCTTCGACGATTTGACCGGTCGCCGACTGGTCGTTAATCAGCGTCGTAATCTTGTCGATTACGGAGGCCGCGCTGGACTCTTTGATGGCAAGGACGGGCTCGTCGTTCGAATCCTTGGTCGTGAAACGCTGTCCGCAACCGATGAACATACTGCTCGCAAAGTTGCCGTTGACGAGGAACCCGTAGGTATCGTTGTAACTCATCCCGGGGGTGCCGTCGTTGTCCTGGGTCGCGACGCGGGCCATTTCCTGCAGTTTGTCGATGGTCCATTTGTTGGTACGGACCAGTTCGTACGGGTCTTCGAGCGAGTTGTCCTCAATCATGTCCTCGTTGAAGATGATTGCGTGCGTGCAGGCGAAGGAGAGCAGGGACAGGTCGCCCGTGACGAAATAGTTCTTTTCGGCGACGGAAAGCCCTTCGACGGCGTCGCGGTCGTAGTAATCCTCGTCGAGGTGGATATTTTCGAGTTTGGCGAGGTCGAGGAACATGCCTTCCGTCGCAAGCGTCGCCGCCTCACTCATGAACGGCATGACCATATCGTATTCGCTCAAGCCCGCCGCGGCGTTATTCCGAAGGAAGTTAATCATGTCCGCGGTCGTTTCGGTACGCTGTTCCTTGAGGACGACGTCGAATCTCTCCTCAATCAGGTCGTTACGGGCTTTGACGGCGGTCGAAAGACCGGTGTCCGAACTTTCCTGCGGCAGAACTTCGGCGGACGCGTACTGGTCGTAGCAATCCCCGTTGACCAGTATGACGAAATCGGCGCCGCCGAACGTAGTCTCCGGCAGATTGGAGAACAGGGGCGCCTCGGAAGTTTCGGACGACGTTCCGGACGACGTCGAGGACGCGCCGGAGGTTTCCTCCGTTTCCTCGCAAGCCGCGAAAACCGCGACGAGCGATAGCAGAAGCAGGATACAGAGTACTCTGGTAAGGACAGATTTTTTCATCACATTCCCTTTCCTTTGGACAGTTTTGGATTCTTTGTACGTTCAGCATAGCATAAAATTGATATTTCGTCAAGAGAAAAAACGAAATTCCTTTGACAAACCGCAAAAACTGTGTTATACTACTGTGGAAGAAATCCGTTCCTTCCGCGCGGCGTGAAGGGAGCGCAAAGACGTCCCCGCTTTTCGCGGGGGAAAACCGAAAGAAAAAGGATATTCTGTTCGATATGATTGAAAAAAATCTGACGGAACTTTCCGTCGAATTTCTTGCGCAACTGTTCGGCACGCTGGATTCCAATCTGCGGACGCTCGAGGACGAGTTCGGGGTGGTCGTGCTCTGCCGGGACGGCGGGGTGAAAGTACAGGGCGAGGACGAACGGGAGGTCGAGCAGGCGTGCGCCTGTATCCGGCAATTGCAGAAACTTTCCTCCCTCTCCGACGCGATTGACCCGAACAGCCTGCAGTACGTCATTTCCATGATTCGCGAGGACCGCTCGGACGAATTGTCGGCGCTTTACAGCGATTGCATTTGCCTGACCGGCAAGGGGAAACCCGTCAAGGCGCGCACCGTCGGTCAGCGCAAGTACGTCGACGCGATTCGGAACAACACGCTCGTGTTCGGCGTCGGTCCCGCCGGGACCGGAAAGACCTTCCTCGCCGTCGCTATGGCGGTCACGGCGCTCAAGCAGAAACAGGTCTCCCGCATCGTCCTGACCCGCCCCGCCGTGGAGGCGGGCGAAAAGCTCGGATTCCTGCCGGGCGACCTGCAAAGCAAAATCGACCCGTACCTGCGTCCGCTGTACGACGCGCTCGGCGAACTGCTCGGCAGTGAAGGGGCGGCGCGGTCGGCGGAGAAAGGCATTCTGGAGATTTGCCCGCTCGCGTATATGCGCGGACGGACGCTCGACGACGCGTTCATCATCCTCGACGAGGCGCAAAATACGACCCCGGAACAGATGAAAATGTTCCTGACCCGCCTCGGCAACAACAGCAAGGCGGTCGTCACCGGCGACGTGACGCAAATAGACCTGCCGCACCCGTCCCACAGCGGGCTTGTCGAGGCAATCGACGTGCTGAAAGGCATCAAGGACATCGAAATCTTCCGCTTTACGCGCAAGGACATCGTCCGCCACCCGCTCGTGCAGAAAATCATCGAAGCCTACGAATCCCACGCCGGAAAGGACCGGGAAAGCGCAAGGAGGACGCGCGTATGATCAAGTTCTACGTCGAACAGGACCCCGCGTACCCGGTGCCGAAAACGGTCCTGACGCTCATGAAACGGGTCATTCGCACCTGCGTGCGGGCGCGCTACCCGTCGCACCGGTTCGAAATCGAACTGACCGTTTGCGGCGACGCGGAGATTCGCGCGCTCAACCGGGAATACCGGGGAATCGACCGCGCGACCGACGTGCTTTCCTTCCCGATGCTGGAATTTTCCATGCCGCAAGTGTGGGTATCGCTCGGAAATATCGTCATATCCGCCGAAACCGCCCGCCGGCAGGCGGAGGAATACGGACATTCGCTCAGGCGGGAACTCTGTTTCCTTTCGGCGCACGCCGCCCTGCACCTGCTCGGATACGACCACGAAACCGAGCAAGAGCGGGAGGAAATGGAGCGCCTGCAAAGGGAAACGCTCGACGCGCTCGGCATCACACGTTGAAAAAAGGACGTACACCCATGACAAGAACCGCTTTCATCACCATCACCGGACGGCCGAACGTCGGCAAGTCCACCCTGCTCAATACCCTGCTCGGCGAGAAGGTCGCTATCGTTTCGCGCAAGCCGCAAACCACGCGCAACCGTATCACCGGTATCCTGACGAAGGGCGAGGACCAGTATGTGTTCATCGACACGCCGGGTCTGCACCGCCCGCGCACCCTGCTCGGGGAATACATGATGAAGCAGGTGGGCGCCGCCTCCGCGGATTCGGACGTCATTCTCTTCCTCGTCGAGGCTTGCGGCGAACTTTCCGCGACGGAAAAGGCCGCCCTCGAAAGGCATTCCGCGTCGGGGGTGCCGCTGTTGCTGGTGCTCAACAAAGTGGACCAGGCGAACAAGGTCAAACTCGCCGAGCAGATTGCGGCGCTTTCCAAAGCGTATCGGTTCGACGCGCTCATTCCGCTTTCCGCGCTGACCGGCGACGGGGTGGACGCGCTCTTTCAGGAGCTTGAACCGTTCCTCGTCGAAAGCGTGCATTTCTTCCCGGACGACGAAATCACCGACCAGCCGGAACGGCGCATCTTCGCCGAAATCATTCGCGAAAAGGCGCTCCGCCTGCTCGACGAGGAGGTGCCGCACGGCATCGCCGTTTCCGTCGAGGAATACAAGGAAAGAAAGGGCGTGCTGAGCGTCCGGGCGGAGATTTACTGTGAACGCGCCGCGCACAAGCGTATCATCATCGGCAAAAACGGCGAAATGCTCCGCAAAATCGGCACCTACGCCCGCGAGGACGCGGAAAAACTGTTCGGCGCGCGGGTGTACCTCGACCTGTGGGTCAAGGTCAAAGAGAATTGGCGCGACCGCCCCGCGCTCCTTTCCGATTTCGGTTATCGGGAGGACGGCGGGTCATGAAGCACAAAATCACCGGTATCGTCGTCGCGGAGAGCGACCGGAACGAGAACGACAAGCAATTGAAAATTCTGACGGGGGAAGAGGGCGTGCTGAGCGTCCGGGCTTACGGCGTCAAGAAACTGTCGGCGTCCAATCTGCGCTCGGCGCAACTGTTCGCCTATTCCGACCTCCTGCTCAACGAGAAGGACGGTCTGTATTCCCTGCAGGAATCCGCCCTGAAGGAGGATTTCTACGACCTGCGCTCGGACGTGACCGCCTACGCGCTCGGCTGTTACCTGTGCGAACTTGCCGCCGTTTCGTCGGTCGGCGGGGAGGAAGGCACGGAAATCCTCCGGCTGCTGCTTAACGCGTTGTACGCGGCGGAAAAGCACATCGCTCCCCCGCTCGTCATCAAGAGCGCTTTCGAGTTCCGGCTCGCCGCCCTGATTGGGTATCTGCCGGACCTTTCCGGCTGTCCGATTTGCGGGAAACCGCTCGTGGAAATGAAGGAAAGCGTCTTTGAACTGACCGACGGATACATCTTCTGCAAGACCTGCGAAAATCCCGCCGAGGGGTATACCCGCCGCGCGCCGGTTTCGCGTCCCTGCCTGCAGGCGATGCTGCACATTCTTTCCGCCCCGGTCAACAAGATTTTCCTGTTCCGTTTGGAGGAACACGCGCTCCGGGAACTTTCCGCGCTGACGGAGGCGTACCTGCTCCTTCGCACGGAACGCAAACTCAACACGCTGGAGTTCCTCAAGCAGAACCTGTAAAGAAAGGCAGGCTATCCATGGCCGAACTGAAAGGCATCGAACGGGGGCGGACCGTCCTCGAATTCGATAAAATCCTCGCCGCCGCCTCGTCCTGCGCCTATACCGACGCGGGCAAAGAGGCGATGACGCGGTGCGTCCCGTCGTCCGACCCGGTCGTCGTCGGGCGATTGCTGGACGAAACCGAGCAGGCGCTCGACCTGCTGACCTATAAGGGCGCGCCGCCGCTTTCGGTCTCCTCCTGTATTCCGAACGCGGTCGAACGGAGCTGCAAAGGCGCCGTTCTGACGATACCCGAACTGCTCGCCGCCGCATCGCTGTTCCGCACGGTCGGCGCCCTGCGGCAGTATGCCGGGGAAAAAGCGGGGTCCGCCGTCCGCGTCTACTTCACCGCCCTGCTGGAGAACCGTCCGTTCGCCGAACGGGTGGAGCGGGCGCTCCCCGCCGAGGACCAGGTTGCCGACGACGCGTCCGACGAACTCTACCGTATCCGCCGTTCCATTCGCAAAGCGGAAAACGACGTGCGGGAGGTGCTCAACCGCATTCTGTCCGGTCCCTTGCAGAAGCATTTGCAGGAACCGATTGTCACCCAGCGGTCCGGGCGGTTCGTCGTGCCGGTCAAGGCGTCCGACAAGAACGCCGTCAAGGGCATCGTTCACGATTCCTCCGCCTCCGGGGCGACGCTGTTCATCGAACCGGCGGGCGTGGTCGAGGCGAACAACCGTCTGCGCGACCTGCACGGGCAGGAAAACGACGAAATCGAAAAAATTCTTCGCTCCCTCTCCGAGGAAGTGGCGAAGGCGTCCGTTCAACTGACTGTGGACTACAAGACCGTCGTCAACCTCGACGTCATCTTCGCCCGCGCGTCCTACGCGTCGACCCTGCGGTGCATTCGGCCGAAGATGTGCGAAAAAGGCGGGCTGACGATACGCCGCGGGCGGCACCCGTTGCTCGCGCAGGACCGCGTCGTGCCGATTTCGGTGTCTTTCGGCGAGAATGAGAAAACGCTCATTGTCACCGGACCGAACACCGGCGGGAAAACCGTCACGCTCAAGACGCTCGGTCTGTTCGCCTGCATGGCGCAATCGGGGTTCCTGCTCCCCGCCGACGACGGGACTTCCCTGCCGGTCTTTTCCGGGGTGCTCGCCGACATCGGGGACGAGCAGAGCATCGAACAGTCGCTTTCGACCTTCTCGGCGCACATGGTCAACATCGTTTCCATTCTCGAACAGTGCGACCGGGACTGCCTTGTGCTGTTCGACGAACTCGGCGCGGGGACCGACCCGACCGAAGGGGCGGCGCTCGCTATCGCTATCCTGGAACGCGTGCGCGCGCTCGGCGCGATGACGGCGGCGACGACGCATTATTCCGAACTGAAGTTGTACGCGCTGGATACGCCGGGGGTGCTCAATGCGTCCTGCGAATTCGATGTGGACACCTTGCGCCCGACGTACCGGCTCATCATCGGTCTGCCCGGTCGGTCGAACGCGTTCGCGATTTCCGCGCGGCTGGGCTTGCCGGAAAGCGTCATCGAACAAGCCCGCGCACTGCTCGCGGACGATAGTATCCGCTTTGAGGAGGTCATTTCCCGTCTGGAGGAAAGCGAGCAGACCCTCGAAAAGGAGCGCACCGCCGCCGCGGAAGCCAAAAAGCGGGCGGAAAACGCCGAGGCGGAGACCGAACGAAAGAGCAAGGAACTGCTCGAACGCGCGGACGCGGAATTGGACCGCGCGCGACAGCAGGCGACCCGTATCCTTGAGGCGGCGAAAAACGCCAGTCGACAGGTCTTTTCCGAACTGGAAACGCTGAAAAAGCAGGCCGCGAAGAAACTCGAAAGCGAACGTATCGAACAGGCGCGGCAATCCGTCCGCGGTATGCTCAAAAACGCGGGCGAAAAGGTCGGCGAACTGGAGGAACGGCGGGACGAGGACGAGGATTACGTCCTGCCACGTCCGTTGCAGGCGGGCGACCGCATTCGGCTCGCCGACATCGGCGTCGAAGCGACCGTGCGGGGGGTGTCCGGCGAAACCGTCATCTGTATCGTCGGGCGGACGGAAACGAAGACCCCGCTCGCGAACGTCCGCCTGCTCGCCGAACAGCCGGACGGCAGGAAGTCCGGCGGGAAACCGGCGGGAAAAGCCGTCTACACCCAGCGGGCGGAGGCGGTCAAGAACGAAATCGACGTGCGGGGACTGACCGGCGACGACGCGTGGTTCGTCATCGACCGTTGGCTGGACGAGGTGTGCATGACCGGCTACACCGCCGTCACCGTGATTCACGGCAAGGGCACCGGCGCCCTGCGGAACGCCCTTTGGCAGTTCTTCCGCCGGGACAGCCGCATTGCGTCCTTCCGTATGGGGCGCTACGGCGAGGGCGAGACCGGGGTGACGATTCTCGAAATGAAAGCATAGGGGCGAACGCGCCCGTCATATGGTAAAAACAAATTTAGATAAAAAAGGAGAACTGTTTGGCATGAAAAAGTTGTACAAGTGCGAGGACAAGAAAATGCTTTGCGGCGTCTGCGCCGGCGTGGCGGAGTACCTGCGGGTGGACGTGAAC
>CANQTR010000055.1 GCA_947626805.1 uncultured Clostridia bacterium | reverse complement strand
GCGATGAGGACTCTGGCTTTTTCCATACTGTGACTAACTCCCTTATCTTTTCTTTTTGCCCATGCTTTTTTCACTGCTTTCCTTCACGGCACCTCTATTTTAGCACGGTTCTCTTCAAAAAGCAAGGTTTTCTTGGAAAAAATATCCACTTTATGTAAACTTTTGTGTACTAATTTTCGACAGAAAGACGAAAAAAGTGGCAGGTACAGACACGGTTTTTCCGAATTTCCCCCATTTTTTGCGATTTCCTGTCGAATTTTCGCTAATGAGGGATTTTTCCCGTTTTTCGGCAAAAATGGGACTTGACAAACGGCGACGGCTCTGGTATACTTAGGTGAATTTCAGGAATCCATTCCCGACGGAAGGAGGGCGGTGCAGGTGTTCGGCGTTCGGTTTGCCGCTTTCACGGCGGCGGTTTTGCTCCTATTCGCGTGCGGCGGCGGGACCGTTTTCGCGCAATCCGAGCCGGCGGACGCGCCATTGACGCTGACGGTCACGCTCGCCGGCAGGGACGGTTCGCTCGTGTTTGCGTGCGAATCGGTTTCGCCCAAAGACGCGGACGGCGACGGCGCGCTGACCGTACACGACGTCCTGACCTGTGTCCACGAAACGCTCTGGCAGGGCGAGGGCGTCGGCTACCGTGCGGAACGGTCGGAATCCGAAGGGGACTTACGCATTCGCACGCTGTGGGGAGAGGAAACGGACGCTTGCGCCTGCCGGCTCAACCATCAGCCCGTCGACCCGCTCGCCCCGGTGAACGACGGAGACTTCCTATATGTATACCCGCTCGCGGACGAAGCGGAAAATACGCCGCGTTACTGCCGTTTCGACGAGACATTCGCCACCGTCGCCGGTGCGGAAACGCTCACGCTGACCCTGCTCGCCGACGGGACGGACGCGGACGGCGCGCCGACGGTCGTCCCGGTGCCGGGCGCGGTCATCCGCATCGACGGCAAGGATACCGCGTTCGTGACCGACGAAAACGGCGAGGTCACGCTTGCGTTTGACGGTTCGGGTCGGTGCGTCATCAGCGCGCGGAAGGACGGGGAGGAATTGGTCGCGCCGGTCTGTGCGGTTGCGGTCAGCAAGGAGGAGCCCTTCGCCGGGGAGCGCGCGTCGTTGCTCGGCTGGGTCCTGCTGTTCCTTGCCGCGGCAACGGGGCTGACGCTCGCGTTGCGCCGCCGTTCCTTCCGGAAGGAACGGCTGTAAAGGATAGGTAAAATCGCGTACTTCGCCGGGATTCGGCAAAGTACGCGATTTTTCAACGTTTCTTTTCGTCGAGCAAACGGGTCAGCTCGTCCATGAACGCGCCGATATCCTTGAACTGTCGGTAGACCGAGGCGAATCGGACGTACGCGACCTCGTCGAGCGTCCGCAACCGTTGCATGACCTGCTCGCCGATAGCGGCGGAGGTGATTTCCCGTTGCAGGGAATTTTGCAGGGAAGTCTCGATTTCGGAGACCACGCTTTCCATCTGCTCCATCGTAACGTGCCGCTTGTCGCACGCGCGAATGATACTTCGAAGGATTTTACTCCTGTCGAACGCCTCCCGCGTGCGGTCCTTCTTGATCACGATGATAGGGAGCGATTCGATGGTCTCGTAGGTCGTAAACCGCCTCCCGCAGGCGAGGCACTCGCGGCGGCGGCGTATCGAACTGCCGTCGGAGGCGGGACGGGAATCGACCACCCGGCTTTCCAGGTGGCCGCAAACCGGACATCGCATGGGCATACCCCTTTCCTTTCGGTTTTGCCCCCGTGGGGCTTTTCCGTTCCTATCATACCATATTTCCGAGCGTTTCGCAACCTTTTTGAAGAATTTTCCCAAAAAAGCGAAAAAACTTCTTGCAATCGGGGAAAATTTGTGCTATACTTCCTATATACATTGTGGTACACCCACAAACTCGAAGGAGGATTCTTATGAAAATCCGCAAATCCTTACGCGTATGTTGCTTGGCGCTGGTTTTTCTGCTCTGCTTCGGCATATTCGCCGCTTGCGACCAGGAAGAAGCGGGAAACTCTTCCGGCTCGTCGTCCGGCGGGACGTCCGAGCAGACGGTTTCCTACGGCGAATTTCAGGACCAGAACGGCAATTACGTCGCGCAAACGACCGGTAAGACCTACGGCGGCGCCACGTTTACGTTCCTCGTGTGTACCGTAAACAAAACCTACCAATCCGAAATCGTCAAGAACGATTACAACCTGCCGCAATACCAGACTGCCGAAGGCGACCGTATGCTTTCGACGCTCAACGACGCCCTCGGCGAACGCGTCGACGTCGTGGAAGAGCAGCTCGACGTGGTGATTGAGGAGGACTATGTCGCGGACGACTCCCGTCCGAGCGGCGCGATGTCCCAGCGTATCCTGCAGGACAGTTTGGCCTTCACGTCCAACTATCAGGTCGTGGTGCCCTGCCTGCTGACGACCGCGCTCCTCTCACAGCAGAACATCTTCCTCGACCTCAACGCCATTCCCGGCCTGCAAATGGACGCGCCGTGGTGGGACCAGTCGTTCAACAAGGAAATGACCCTTGACAACAAGCTGTTCTTTACCATCGGCGACATCGGTCTCGTCAACAAATCCGCCACCGCCGCAATCACCTGGAACAAGAGCCTGTACGAGCGGAACGATTTGGCGACCAAGTACGGCGGGACTCCCTACGACTTCGTCCGCGACGGCACGTGGACCCTTGACCTCGCGTACCAGATGACGTGCGAATTCGGCGTGGACCTCAACAACGACGGCACGATTAACTACGAGGATTTGGTCGGCTGGGAAGGACAGCTTGACGATATGTGGAGCCTGTTCTACGGTTCCGGCGCCCGCATCGCGTCCGCGGCAGGCACGGCGGACGGCTATCCGGTATTGACCATGTACAGCGAACGCAATGCCGCCGTCATGGAAAAGATTCAGACGCTGGTGCAGGACCCGACGCACTACCTCAGCGCGAACGACTTCTTCGGGCAGGGCGGCGTGCAGTGGCCGTCCATCCTGACCCAAAACAACTTCATCGCCGGCAACGCGCTGTTCTTCAACGGCGATATGACCTTCCCGCTCCTGCTTGGCGACATGGAGGATGACTACGGTCTGGTTCCCGTCCCGAAGGGCGACGTGGAGCAGGACGGCTATTACAGTTTGGTCAACCCGTGGTCCGCGACCTGTTTCGCGGTCCCGCGCTGGGTACCGGCGGACCAGCGGGATATGCTGGCAGACGTGCTCAACGTCATGGGTGCGGCGAGCAAAAACCTGCTTGCGCCCGTCTTCCTCGAACAGTGCTTGGAAACCATGAAGAGCCGCGACGACGATATGAAGGACATGATTGACAACTACATTCTTCCCGGACGTAGCGCGGACATCGGTCTGGTGTTCCAGTGGGGCGGTCTCGATGCGCTCCTGCACGATATGTCGCAAGACGCGAACAAAGGGCAGTTTGCTTCCGTGTACCAAGCGAAAGAATCCGCCGCGCAAGCCGCGCTGGACGAAACCGTCAACGCGTTCAAGCAAGCGGAAAACTGACGCGAACACAAACAACGAAAAGCGGCGCGGTACCGTGCGTACCGCGCCGCTCTGTCTTTCCGTTAGGGATTTGCCCCGAACCGGGGGACTGCACAACGTGCAGTCCGTTCAAGGGACTTTTTGAAAAAAAGTCCCTTGAAAATCCCCAAAAACTTTTCGGTTTAGGGGCAAAAGCCGTCCGCTTTTTCGGGCAGGGCTAGCCAAAAAAGGGTTCGACACGCGCAACGGCGCGGTACGAAAAGTACCGCGCCGTTTTCTATTTTGAAAAATTCCGGCGAAAAAATACAATAAAAATATTGTCCCGGAGGCGGACATGCGCCGCCGGCTCCGAACGCAACTGTGTTCGGAGCATAGGGACAACATCAAGAGAAAAACGGCGAAGGCGGCGTCGGAAGTGGCGTAAGCCGAGCCGTTTTTCGATGAAAGAGGGGTATTCGGGGGGAAAACACAGAGCAAGGCGGAGCACGACGAA
This sequence comes from uncultured Clostridia bacterium, assembly GCA_947626805.1. Classification (GTDB taxonomy): domain Bacteria; phylum Bacillota; class Clostridia; order Oscillospirales; family CAG-382; genus Coliplasma. The sequence continues at coordinate 7,199 of CANQTR010000055.1, read as the reverse complement.
GTCTCGCGACGAAGTCGTTGCGAGCCGCCGCGATTGCGTTTGCCACCCGAAAAGCGGAACGCTTTTCAACTAACGCTATCCGTCGGGGCGCCCTTTTCGCCGAACTGACAGCGAAGAATCGCCTCGACCTCCTCCTCGGACGCGTCAAAGAAATTCGTATAAAGTTCCGTGCCGCTCTGCAAACGGTCGCACAAAATCTCGCAACTGTCCGAAATCTCGTACAGCCGACAACAGACAAACTGGTGCTCCTCGTTGGTGTAGTCGCACTCGTACTCAAGCGCAAGTTCCTCCGCGCGGCGGTAGGAATCCTCCAGATCCGACGCGCGCAGGTAGAACATTCGCTCCACCCAACTGACCCGGGGCAGTTGCTGTCCGCCCATTGCGTAATAGGTCGTTTGAAACATACATTTGACGCTGTATCTCTTTTGCTCCATTCCGTCGGTCCCTTCCTTTCGGTTCCAGTATAGCACACCGTCCGAAAAATGTCAAGCAACGCGCCCAAAGGAAACGCGGAAAACCGGCAAAAAATTTCGCAAAACCCCTTGCAATCGCCGGAAAAATGTGCTATAATCATGCAGTGCGTCCGAAAAAAGGCGGGCGCGCAAAGTACACACACCGTTCTGCGCCCGCGGTTCGGGTCCGGGCAACCGGGAAAACGGGGCGTAAATTCCAAAACGGTGGCGGGGCAAACCCGAAAGAAGGAGAAAAAAACCATGTCAGTCGTATCCATGAAGCAACTGCTCGAAGCAGGCGTCCACTTCGGACACCCGACCAGGCGGTGGAACCCGAAAATGGCGGAGTATATCTTCACCGAACGGAACGGGATTTATATCATCGACCTGCAAAAGACCGTCAAGAAGATTGAGGAGGCGTATCTGTTCGTGCGCCAAATCGCCGCGGACGGCGGGAGCATTCTGTTCGTCGGGACGAAAAAGCAGGCGCAGGACGCGATTCGCGAAGAAGCGCTCCGGTGCGAGCAGTTCTACGTCAACACCCGCTGGCTGGGCGGCATGATGACCAACTTCAAGACCATCAAAAAGTCCATCGCCAAGCTCAACAACCTCCAAAAAATGGCGGAGGACGGCACATACGACCTGCTGCCGAAGAAGGAAGTCGCCGCTCTGCAAAAGCAGACCAACGACCTCGAAAAGAACCTCGGCGGTATCAAGAACATGAAGACCCTCCCCTCGGCGATTTTTGTGGTCGACCCGAAGAAGGAGACCAACGCGGTCGAAGAGGCGCGGAAACTGGGCATTCCGGTCATCGCAATCGTGGATACCAACTGTGACCCGGACGTCATCGACGTGGTCATTCCCGGCAACGACGACGCGATTCGCGCCATCAAGCTGATTGCGTCCGTCATGGCGGACGCGGTTCTGGAAGGTCGTCAGGGCGAACAGTTCACCGATTCGACGGAAGAAGCCGCTCCCGCTCCCGTCGCGGAGTGATTGGGACGGAGAAAAGCTAAGGAGGAATTGTAAAATGGCGGAAATTTCTGCAAAAATGGTAATGGACCTGCGCAAGAAAACCGGCGCGGGAATGATGGAATGTAAGAAGGCGCTCGTCGCCGCGAACGGCGATTTTGACGAAGCCATCAAGGTGCTCCGCGAAAAGGGTCTTTCGGTCGCCGCGAAGAAGGCGGACCGCGTCGCGGCGGAAGGCGTCGTCGACGTCCTGACCGCAAACGGCATGACCGCAATGGTCGAAGTCAACGCGGAAACCGATTTTGTCGCGAAGAACGCGACGTTCCGGGAATTCGTGCAGGGAATCCTGCGGACCATCGTCGCCAACAAGCCCGCCGACATCGCGGCGTTGCTCGCGCTTCCGTTTGACGGCGGCGAAATGACGGTCGACGCGACGCTGAAGGACAAAATCTTCACCATCGGCGAGAATATGTCCATTCGTCGGTTCGTCATCGTCGAAGGGCTGACCGGCACCTACGTCCACGGCGGCGGGTCCTCCGCTTGCGTCGCGAAGTTCGAGGCAGACGAAGCGGTCGCGAACAACCCGGCGTTCGCCGAGTACGCGCAAAACATCTGCATGCAAATCGTCGCGATGAACCCGACCTACGTCTGCCGCCATTGCGTCCCGGAGGACGTCCTGGCGAGCGAGAAGGAAATCGCCATGACCCAAATCAACAACGACCCGAAGAACGCCTCGAAACCGGAAGCCATCAAGGAAAAGATGATTGAGGGGCGTCTGAACAAGTTCTACGAAACCGCCTGCCTGCTTGACCAGGATTACGTCAAGGAGGACAAGATGACCGTCGCGCAGTACACCGAGGCGACCGGCAAGGCGCTCGGCGGCAAGCTCGCAATCAGTTCGTTCGTCAAATACGAGCGCGGCGAAGGGCTTGAAAAGCGCGAGGACGATTTCGCGGGCGAAATCGAACGGCTCGTCAAGGGCGAATAACCCCCCATGACAACGAAAAAAGCAGACGCTTTCCGACGAAAACGTCTGCTTTTTGTTTGTGTTTCACCCGTACCGATTGCGCGTTCCGCGCGCACGGTGCAAAATCCGCTTTGCCGTACCGGTTGGGAACCCGGAAACGCTATTTTACGGCTCCGGGTTTCTTCCCCTGTGCAAATCGACCGTATCCGTCACGGTTATCCCGCCGTGTTTCCGAATCGCGGAACGGATTGCGGAAAAGAAGGGTTCTCGGACCGCTTCCGGCAACGCCATATGGTCGGCAAAGAGTTTCCCCGATTTCCACGCCCGTCACTTGCGCCCCGTTTCGAGGAACGGCAGCGTCGCGTTCCCGGTGCCGCACCCGATTTCGAGGACGCGACTGCCGTCCGAAATGCCCGCGTAGGCAATGTATCGCGAAAAATCTCGGTTCCGTATGTGGGTCTGTATCGGTCGTAATCGAGCACATTTTCATCGAAATATTTTTCGTTTCCCAACGTGCTTTCTCCTCTTTTATCCGTACAGATTGAGCGTTCCGAGCACATGGCGTTTCAACAGCAGATAATCGACCGCGGTGACCTCTTCCCCGCTCAGACAGCACGCGTAGTAGGCGCTCCCCTCCAGCGTGTAGGTGCCGAGCAGATTCCGCTTGACCAGCAGATAATCCGTCGAATCCGTTTTTCCGTCGCCGCTCACGTCCCCGCGCACGCCGACCGGGAAGGACCTGCCCTCGTATTCCACCTCGCAACCGGTGCAGACGACCTCCTCCGGCTCCATGAGGGTCCCGTCCGCGTGGCGGAACTTCACGGAACCCACGAACAGCGCGCTCCATTCCTGGGCGGTCATGCCGATTTTTCCGCCGAACACGATGCCTTCGCGCACGTTCAGCCCGGATTCCGGCGTCGGCACCGGGTCCGCCGGACGGTTCGCCGCCGTATTCGCAAGCAGCGTCGGATAATCGAGGTAGCAGACGTCCAAATCGACGGTCGTCGAAATCCCGTTGACGCGCCCGGTCTCGGAATACTGGTACAATCCGAACTCCCGGCTCCGATTCTGGGAAAGCGTTCCGCTCGCGGTCCATTGCGCGCCCCAGAGATAGTCCCGCCCGCCGAGCCGGTCGCCGTCGAGTTTCGTTTGGAACCAAGAGGAACTGCTGTATACCCCGCAAAACAGCCCCGCGTCCTCCAGCGTCGCCTGGAACCGCAATGCCATCTGCACCAGCTTCTCCGACGAAAGTTTCGCCTGCTCTTCGGTCTCCAAATCCAGATAGACCGGCATATCAAAGGTCTTTCCGGCAAGATACGAGCGGAACGACTCGGCGTCCTTCTGCATGTCCGCCTCGGTCAGGGCGTAGGAATAGAAGTAACTGCCGATATGTAATCCCGCGGCTTTCGCCCCGCGGTAGTTCTCCTCGAACCGCTCGTCCTTTCCCCTGGACGTGCCCGCCCGCAAGATGACGAAACGAATCCCGTCGGAAGCGACCTTCTCCCAATCCACGGTTCCCTGGTGGGCGGAAACGTCGATTCCGAAACCGAACAGGTCGCTCTCCGGCATCCAAACCGCGTACAGCGCCGCCGACGCGTCCGTGCGGTACCAGCCGCCCGGCACATACTCCGCCGAAATCGCGGACGGGTCCGTCGACCAGCCGAGGAACCGATACCCCTTCTTGGTCGGAACGTCAGACGAGAGCCGCAAGTCGGTCCCCACCGCTTTCTGTTGCGGCGCGGGTCCGCCGGTCCCGCCGTTGGTGTGGTAGGTCACGGTGAACTGTTCGCCCGTCGGGACCGGGACGCAATAGACCTCTTCCCCGTTCAGCATGCGCAAAGCGGACCAGCCGGCGGCGTGCCTGCCCCACAGGTAGCCGTCCGCCTCGACCGTTTCCAGCACTTCGATTTGCGTTCCCTTCGCGTAGGAAAACAGCTTTTCGGCGTCGACGCTCGGCGCCGTGCGGACGCGCACGCCGGCAGGCTCGGTCACGACCCACAGCGAGGTCGCGGGCGGTGCGGACGCGCCGGGGTCGACGTACTGCTCGTCCACCGTGTAGACCAGCAGGCAGTAAACGCTGTATTCCGAAAGCAGGGTGCGGTTGTATCCGGGGTCGCAAATATGTACCTTCCCGTTTTCCGCATAGTCCACCGCGACGTAGTGTCCCCCGCCATTGACGCCGGCGACGATGATGTATTCCTTGCCCGCGTCGGACAGCAGTTTCGCGATACGGTCCGTCGGGTTTCCCGGCTGTTCAAAGTCCGCAAACCGCACGCCCGGAATCAACGCGTCGAAGGCGGTCGCATATTTCGTCCCGCCGCGCTCGTTGAGGTATTTACAACTTCCGTTATCGTACATCGCATTGCCGAGGGTGAGCGGCGTGATTTCCGTGCCGTCCTTCAGCGTCAGCCCGTAGGCGCGGGACAGGATTGCCATGGAAGTGATTAAACACCCCGCGTGACCCATCGTTTCCTCCTCGTGCCGGTTGCCGGCGCCGTCCGTCCACGGGTCCTTGCCGATGACCAAATCCCGCCAGCGCTCGTCCGTCTGCTTCCAGGACTTGTACAGCCCGTCCGGCAACGGGGTCGTCGCCGAATGTCCGAACGCAAGCGCGTGCAGCGGAACCAGCCCCGCCAGCAACACCGCCGCAAGGATTCCGCACAGAATTCGTCTTTTCAACAAAACCCGCCCCCAATTCAAGCAATACTGCCATCAGTATAGCACATTTTAGCGCGTTATGTCAACCCCGGTCGAACCAATCCGCTTCCGAAAAATGTAAAAAAGATGTAAAAACGGCGCCCCCCGCGGAGGGCGCCTTGCGAAAAGAATCCTACTGCAACGACAGATACTGCCCGAACACATAGCCGGTAACCCCGTCGTACTGCACGACGTACCAGTTGCCGTCCTGTCCGGTGACGGTCACCTCGGTGCCGTTCGGGATTTGCCCGAGGACTTGCGAGGAGGTGTTGGGCTGACTACGGATATTGAGCCGCCCGCCCTCCGTGCGCACGACGCCGGTCCGAAGCGGTTCCGGGTCGACCAGCGGCACGCCGAAGTACTCCGCGACCGACAGGGAAAGGTTGCGGGCGATACGCCGGATGTTGGATTTAATCCATTCCGCGTCGGCGGGGTTGTCGTGGTAGGCGAGTTCGATGAGGATTGCGGGCGCGCGGGTGTTGCGAAGTTCATAGAGCGAGGTCGTCGGGAGCGCCCGAACGCGGGACGGGGTCGGATAGATGTCCCGCAAATTCTGTGCGAACAGTTCCGCCGCCTGCTTGCCGCGCGTGCTGGTTGCGTAGTAGTAAACGTCGGTGCCCTGCTGGGACCCGGGGTTCGCGGAGCCGGAGGCGTTCGAATGTAAGGCGAGGTGCAGGGTGTAATTGCCCGCGTTCGATTGGCGGACGGAGTTGCCCACCGTGCCGTTCGGGTCGTTGCGGGTGAAGGGAATGCCGGACGCGGTCAGATAGGGTTCCATCGCGTCGGCAATCAGGTTCATGTAATACTCTTCGCTGCCGCTGTTATCGTAGTATAGGTTGTATTCTTGCGTGGACGGGCTCAAAAAAAGTTCTGCCATCAATCGATTCCTTCCTTTCCTTTGCCAGCATATGCGGGGAAGGACCCGCCCGTGCGAAAAACCGACGGGAAGCCCCGTCGGTTTTTGCCGTGTAAATTGCTCACGAGCGGCGCAGGAAGGCGAAAAGACCCTTCTTTTCCGGCGGCTTTCCGCCCGCATCCTCGCGACGGACGGCGAGCACGCGGTATCCGGTCGGTTCAATCGCCGCGCGCAACGCGTCGTCGGGGATGTCCGCCTCGGTCAGCAGGACGCAAGTGCCTTTCGTATAGGAGGACACGACCTTTTTGACCCGAAAGTTCCGGCGAATCGCGTCGTTGAGATGGGATTCGCACATGCCGCACCGCATTCCGTCGATTTGTATCATTATCCGCGTCACGACCGCCCGTCCCCCTTCTTACGACCGCACGCGCCGCTCATCGGGCAGGACCCGCACGACCCGCATGACCCACAGGACCCGCCCCGCTTCCGTCCGCGCACCATACTGACGACGACGGCGCACACGATTCCCGCCAAAACGAGGCAGATAAGAATCGTCGCGAGGTTTTCCGTCAACCATTGCATATACGCTCTCCCCTTTCCGTAAAATCCCGTCCGCGGGACCCTATACGTTTGTCGTTTCCTTGGACGCCGCCGACGCGGCCTTTTTTTCGACGGTCAGACGGGTGGATTCGCGGTACGGGCGGAACAATTGAAACAGGATGCCCGCCAGCACCAGCAGGGCGGCAATCAGCGCGACGACCCGCGGCGCGGAAGTGATACCGCCGGTAAACAGCAGTCCGAAGTTGTAAATCATCAGCGAAACCGCGTAAGCGAACACGCATTGGTACCCAATCGCGAACAGCGTCCATTTTCCGCTGTTCATCTCGCGGCGAATCGCGCCAATCGCGGCGAAGCAGGGCGCGCAAAGCAGGTTGAACACGAGGAAGGAATACGCCGCAAGTTGCGTCATGCCCTCGAAGTCCAGCACGCCGAACACGCCGACGACTTCCTCCTTTGCGACCAGTCCCATGATGGTCGCGATGGCCGCCTTGATGGTCCCGAAGCCGAGCGGGGCGAAAATCCAGCAAATCGCGCCGCCGACAATGCCGAGGACACTGCTTTCCAGTTCCATTTCCGTGTCAAACAGGAACCTGCCGTCCACCACGCCGAACGACGAGCCCGCCCAAATGACCAGCGAGGAAAGCAGGATGATGGTCCCGGCTTTCTTGATGAAGGACCAGCACCGCTCCCACAT
>CANQTR010000054.1 GCA_947626805.1 uncultured Clostridia bacterium | reverse complement strand
TCCTGCTTGCCGCCGTGGGTATGGGTCGCTTCCTGACCCTCGACGTCGGTCCAGCCGTTGTCGTCCCACTTGTGTCCGGTCGCCTCAACCGTCTGGGTCTCGGTATCCTTTTCGCCGCAGACGCTGCAATAACGAACCTTCGTGCCAGCCTTTTCGCAAGTCGGAGCGGTTTCAACCTGCCATTCGCCCCAAGTGTGCGCACCCTTAGGCGCAACAATGTCCGTAACCTTCCGGTACTGGCAGTTTTCGCAGTATTCCATGTGATAGCCGTACGAGAAGCAGGAAACTTTCACGTCCGTAACTTTCAGCGCGTGATGGGTCTTCGGAACTTCCTTCCAATCCTTTTCTGCCTTGCCAGTCTTGCAGAACTCGCAACCTTCACGCGTGCAGTAACGATCCGTAACCGGGTCTCTGCAATCGTCGACAATGACTTCACCTTTGCTATTCAAATGGCCCAGCGCGGGAACAACCTGTTCCTGGATCGCGCCGCACTTCGAGCACTTCTCGACCTTATAGCCGGGCTCCGTGCAAGTTGCGGCTTTGTTCTTCTTGGCAAGAGCCGAATTGTCGGCAAGCGTCACCCAAGTATGACCCGTAGCGGCGGCATAGTCTTCCAGATGCGCTTCGCCGCAACGAGAGCAATACTTCACCGTATAGCCGGCTTCCGTACAGGTCGCGGAACTGGGATCCGAGCCCTTGGAGCCGGTATAATCGTGCCCCAAAGCGGCAATTGTAGGATTGTAATCTGCGCCCGCGCCGTTAATCTTAGCGCCGCAAATCGCGCAGAGATAATGTTCATAATTTCCAGCAGCCGTGCAAGTCGGAGCCTTATACGCAACTTTGGTTCCCACGACGTGACCGTATGCAGCAATTACATGTCCGTCATGATCGTGCGGAATATCACCGCAAAGATTACCATTGCTGTCTTTGTTCGTGCATTTCCACAGATCCGCTTTACCAGCTTTAACGCAGGTAGCATTATATCCGGGCGTTCTGTCACTGTAATTGTGACCGGTCGCGGGCATCAAAGCGCCGCACCATGTGCAATGACCGTCTTCCGTACAAGTCACCGGATCGTTTACCTTCGCCTTATGGGATTCATAACCGACCGTGCAGGAGAGCAAGAGAACCGGTTCAGTCAGTTCAGCGCCATTCTCATCTTTCAGTTTGATGGTCGCTTTGGTCGGAGCGCCCTTTTCATCAACCGTATCGTACGTGTAGGTGAGCGTCATCTTGTCTTTCGCTTCCGGGCAATCGTCACCCCACGTGCAGATGGTAACCGTCATGCCCAGCGTCTTATCTTTTTTCGAATCGGCGCAGGTTCCTTCAACATGATACGTCTTGGTAAAGTGATTGTCATGTACCAAATGCTGCCGCTCGCCGCATCTGCTGCAAACCCAATAACGCGTAACCTTGCCGTTTTCCGTCACGCAACCATACTTGGACTCATCGCCCTCATCTCTGGTTTCCTCATACGTTTTGTGTCCCAAAGCAGGCTCTGTGGCAGTGTAATCCTTTTCCGTGTAAGAGCAGTTCTTGCACTTGTAGAGGTCGTAACCGCCCTCGGTGCAAGTCGCTGCCACGTGTTTCACGAAATCGGCAGTTTCCGGTTTAACTTTTCCGGTCTTGTCATCTCTCTTAATCGAGTGACCGGTCGCCGGAATCGTTTTGCCGCAAACTTTGCACGTTCCAGCCTTCGTGCAGGTAGGCGCCTTCCCTTGGTCGAACTGGTGAGCCCCGGCAGGAATGTCAAAATACTCCTTCGTATAATTGTGCGTACCAGCATTGTCCGTATAGGTAAGGTTGTAACTCGTGTCAGCAATGGCACCGCAAACCTTGCACTTGTTGTAAGCATTATGACCCGGGTGCAAGCAATCGCCCGCAGCGACCATGGCTTGCAATTCCCAAGTGTGGGCGATCTTGCTGATCGAAACGTCCTTCGAGTAACCGCACTTCGTGCAGGTCAGGGTCGCCTGCCCCTCTGCCGTACAGGTCGGCACCTTTTTGATTTCAGGGGTACCCCAAACGTGGAGTTTGTCGCCTTCGCCCGGTTCGAGCGTAATCGTTTGGGTGGCGCCGCAACGAGAGCAGGTTTCCGTCACGGTACCGCCGGTCTGGCAGTTGCCTTCGGTCTTTGTTTGCTGCCAATCGTGCCCATACTTTTCAACCTTTTCCGACTTTCGAAGCACTTCCTTGCAAACCGTGCAAGTGATTTCAGCAGTACGTCCGTCGGTCGTACAGGTTGCGTCGATTGCGGGCAACGTAATTTGCGGTTGATGATCCTCAGTCGGTTCCAGGAACTTATCTGAGAACACCTTCCCGCAAATTGCACACTCAAAACTTGCAAGACCCCAGTCCTTGCAAGTCGGCTCCGTTGTTTGACCGAGCAATTTTGCGCCTTTGCAATTGCTCAAGTCATGCACTGCAGCCGCACCGGGACAGGTCACTTCCGACTCCGTCGCTTCCGAAGCCGCAGCCCCATCTGCAAAAACGACAACAGGAGCCGCAGAAACGACCATCAGGCACACGAGAAGCAACGCAATGATTCGTTTTTTCATTTTTGCTGTCTACCTTTCTTTCTTTTGTTTTCAAGAGGATCACGCCGTTCCGAACGCGTCCGTTTTCCGCGATTGCCGTCCGCTGTTCATCCGGTCCCTTCGGGAGCCACCAATTGCGTCATATCCCAAAGGATCCGTATGTACAGCAGAGGTTTTCGTTTCCAATTTCCGCGTTCTTCGCAGAATTCACCCCTCCGCGAAAGAACACCCCAAAAACCCTTACGCAAAGCGCTTTTCCCGCAACGTTGACGGCGGGATTCGACGGCGGATTTTCAGAGTTCGGGCGGCGTCATCACGTCCCTGACCTTCCGCAACTCGTCCCGTTTGAGCTCCAGCGACGAATGCACGTACCGTTCCAACGTGAAACGCGGGCTGGTATGCCCGAGAATTTCCGAAAGCGACTTGATTTCCACGCCCGCCTCCACACAGCGGGTCGCGAACGTGTGCCGCAAGGTGTGAAAATGCGCGTTCTCCAGCCCGCACGCCTTGCTATATTGTGCGAACCGATACTGCACCGTTCGCGGCTCGAGGAAATAGTCGGTGCGCCCGGTCAGCACGAACGCGTCCGGGTCATCGACGTACCAGCGGCGGCAGAAATCCGCCGTTTCCTCGGTCAGCGGAATCTCCCGTATCGAACTGTCGCTTTTCGGGGCGCTGATAAGCACATGGGTGCTGCCCGCCTCGTCCGTTCGGCGTTTCTGCAGGCGCTGCATGGTGCGGGTGATACGCACGGTTCCGCACGAGAGCGAAATATCTCCCCACTGCAAAGCGCAAAGTTCCCCGATTCGCATTCCCGTCAGCAATGCGAGCAGCACCCCGAACTTGCACGGGTCCATGTCCGTCAGAAGGTAGCGCGTGAACCGATACTGTTCCTCCCGGCTCAGCACCCGCATTTCCTTCTTTTCCGCTTGCGGGAACGTTACGTCGACCGCGCGCACCTCGCCGGGGTCGCAACGAGCCGCATACTGCAGCACCGCGCGCACGACGGACAGCACATACCGCACGGTCCGCGGGGAAAGTCCCTCCGCGAGCAGTTCCCGACTGCATTGCTCGACGCGCACCGAGGACAGCTCGGAAAGCCGGTACCGTCCGAGCTTCGGCAGGATATGCCGCTCGACGACCGTTCGATACTTAATATAGGAAGATTCCTTGATTCGCCCGCTGCTGATTTGCAGCCATTCCCGGCACACCGCCTCGAACCGATGTCTGCTCGCCGGCGCGCCGGGGAGGAACGTGTTCGTCAGCAGGGCAGCCTTCGCCCGCTCGGCTTTTTCCTTCGCCTCCCGGTAGGACGAACCGTAGCAGTAGCCGTAGTGAATCTCGCCCGCCGCGGTCCGTTGCTTGACGTATCGCGCTTCCCACCGACCGTCCTTTCGTTTGTAAATGTTTTCGCCTTTCTTTGCCATACTGATTTACCTCCTTCGTTTATGATTCGCATGGAAAAGCGTTTTTATTGTATCAAAAAAGCATGAACGACGGCGAAAATGACGGCGAAAAAATGCGAAATTTTGCAAAAAGACGGGCAAAGCGTCCCGCGTTTTTCCGGACGTAACGTTTTTTTGCCAAGAATCTGCAAAAAAATTCCTCTTTTTTTGAAAAAACCTCTTGCATTTTTGAAAAAACTATGGTATACTCATTGCCATAGAGGGGTGAATTCTGCGACGTGCCTGTGTCTTTTCGCAGAAGGAACCCCTTTTTACACGTTCCGACCAAAAAAGGGCGCCCGCCGAACGAAAAAACGTTCGACGGGCGTTTTTTGAAATACGAATCGTGCGGCTTCCGCGACGGCGCGAATTGTTTCGTCGCAAGCGCCCCGTAGGGCTATCCGTTTGCGCCGCGTTGTTTGAATTGAACCCCAAAAAGAAAAGTTTTTGAGGAATTTTCAAGGGGACTTTTTTCAAAAAGTCCCCTTGAACGACAGGTCGAAACCCCGGTGAACCCGTTTCCCCGGTTTCAAACCACCTGAAACAGGTAAAACTTCAAATAATACGTTTCCGGCACCTTCCAAAGAATCGGGTGGTCCGCCGCCTGCTGCCGGGCTTCGATTTGCCGCAAACGGACCGACGCGTCGGCTGACGCGTCCACAAGCATCTCGCGGAACAGGTCCTCCTTCATGAAATGCGAGCAGGAGCAGGTCGCGAGGTACCCGCCTCGGGGCAAAAGCCGCATTGCCTCGCGGTTGATTTCGCGGTAGCCGTTGTAGGCGGCGCGCACCGTGCGATTGCTTTTGGTGAACGCGGGCGGGTCGAGGATAATGAAATCGTAGGGCGTCCCGCCGCTTTGCCGCAATGCGGTCAGCAGGTCGAACACGTCCGCGCGCACGAAATCCATACGCCCGTCCAACCCGTTGCGGACCGCGTTCGCCTTCGCGAGGGCGAGCGCGTCGGCGGAAATATCGACCGCCGTGACGTGTTCCGCGCCCGCTTTGGCGGCGTTGAGCGCGAACGCGCCGGTGTGCGTGAAGCAGTCGAGCACCCGCTTCCCCTTCGCGATACGGGCAACGGCTTTGCGGTTGTCCTTCTGGTCGAGGAAGAAACCGGTCTTTTGCCCGTTCGCGTAGTCCACCTCGTAGCGAATCCCGTTCTCAACGATTTCCGTTTTGCCGGACAGGTCGGTTTCCAGACCGTCGAGCGGGTAAAACCCTCTCCCGACCGGCAGACCTTCCAGACCGCGAATCGGCGAATCGTTCCGCTCGTACAACGCACGCACGGACACGCCGAACGACTCCCGCAACAAGCGCACGAGCGTGCGGTACAGGAAGTCCTTCCGCACCTCCATGCCGTAACACAGGCACTCCGCCGAAAGCACGTCGCCGAAACGGTCCACGGTCAGACCGGGCAACCCGTCGGACTCCCCGAACACCAGCCGGCACCCCGCCGCCGGGTCGGAGAAATCCTCGCCCATCACGGTCTGCCGGTAGGCGAGCGCGTAACGCAAACGGCGCGTCCAGAACGCCTCGTCGAACCGGTCGTTCGGGTTGTCCGACAGCAGGCGCACGCGCAATTTGGAACGGTCGTTGTAGAACCCGGCGCCGAGCCATTTGCCCTTGCCGGAATACACGTCCGTCAGTTCCCCGTTCGCGCAAGGGCGTTCGACCCCCGTCACTTCGTCCCCGTAGACCCACGGGTGCCCGCCCCGCAAGCTCCGTTCGGCTTTTTCGCTGACCGTCAGTTTTCCGTATGTCCGTTCCACCCGTTTTGCCCTTCCTCGTATCTTCGTTTCGTCTATCTTACCATAGTTCGACCGCTTTGTCAAGGAACGAACGGGCGCTTTTAGGCGCTTTCCCTTTCGCAAAACGACGCAAAACGCCCCCGAACGGGTAACCCGGTTTGTCCAAACGCACGAAAATCCGGCGTTCGGGCGGAAAAGCGCGCAAGGTGTCTTGACAGATGTCAACTTTGGGTGTAAAATAAGCACGGTATCTCAGAAAGGGAAACAATGCCATCATGCAACGAACCAAGCGTTTCGCCGACGTCGTTATCGTCGGCACGGGCGCCAGCGGACTGTACTGTGCGCTACAACTGCCCAAGGACCGCTCCATCCTGATGCTCACCAAAGCGGGCGTGGAGGAAAGCGATTCCTTTTTGGCGCAGGGCGGCATTTGCGTGCTGCGCGAGGAAGCGGATTACGACAGTTTCTTCGAGGATACGCTCCGCGCCGGTCACTATCTGAATAACGTGCGTTCCGTGGAACTGATGATTCGCTCCTCGCGGCAGACGATACGCAATCTGCTCGATTGCGGCGTGGAATTTGCCCGAAACGGGGAGGATTTTGCCTATACCCGCGAAGGGGCGCACTCCCGCCCCCGTATCCTGTTCCACCAGGACGTCACCGGCAAGGAAATCACGAGCAAACTGCTCGCCAGCGTCCGCGCGCTTCCGAACGTCACCATTCTCGAACACACGCGCATGATTGACCTGATTGCCCGCGACGGGCGGTGCTACGGCGTGCTGACCGAGGAAAGCGAATGCTACGCGGCGGACACGGTGCTCGCGACCGGCGGAATCGGCGGACTGTACGAAAATTCCACCAACTTCCCGCACCTGACCGGCGACGCCCTCGCCGTCTGCCTGCGGCACGGCGTCCCGCTCAAGGACGTCGACTATATCCAAATCCACCCGACGACGCTTTACTCCCAAAAGCCGGGGCGGCGGTTCCTGATTTCCGAATCCGTCCGCGGAGAGGGCGCGAAGCTGTACGACGGGCAAATGCAGCGTTTCGTCAACGAACTGCTCCCCCGCGACGAGCTGACCAAAGCCATTCGGGCGCAAATGAAGAAGGAAGGGTCGAAGTTCGTGTGGCTGGATATGTCTCCGGTCGGAAAATCCGCCATTCTCGACCACTTCCCCAATATTTACGCCCACTGTCTGGAGGAAGGCATCGACGTGACGCGGCAGCCGATTCCGGTCGTCCCCGCCCAGCATTACTTCATGGGCGGCGTGGCGGTCGACGAATACAGCCGCACCGGCATGGCGCACCTGTACGCCGTCGGCGAGACCGCCTGCAACGGAGTGCACGGGGCGAACCGGCTTGCGAGCAATTCGTTGCTGGAAAGTCTGGTGTTCGCCGGGCGGGCGGCGTCCCGCATCGCTTTGGAGACCGACTTCCCGTCGAAGGCGGAATACCTTCGCCTTCAACCGCAGGAACCCGAACACATCAACCGCTACGCGGGGGAAATCCGCGAGGAAATCGAAAGGATGAAGAAGAGCCGTGAATGAACTGACCATGTTGCTCCATGCCGACCCGCTCCTGCTTTCCGCCTTGCGCGAGGATATTTCGAGCGAGGACGTGACCACCAACGCGGTGATGAAGGAAGCCGTACCGGGCGAGGTCGACCTGCTCTGCAAGCAGGACGGCGTCATCGCCGGGCTCGGCGTGTTCGCGCGGGTGTTCGCCCTGCTCGACCCGAAAACGGCGTTCGAACCCTTCTGCAAGGACGGCGACCGGGTGCGGAAAGGGCAGAAACTCGGCGTCCTGCGCGGGGATATCCGCGTCCTGCTCTCCGGCGAACGGACGGCGCTGAATTACCTCCAGCGCATGAGCGGAATCGCTACCTACACCCGTTCGGTCGCGGACCTGCTCGAAGGCACCGGCATCACCCTGCTCGACACCCGCAAGACCACCCCGAATATGCGTATCTTCGAAAAGTACGCCGTCACGGTCGGCGGCGGCTCCAACCACCGCTACAACCTCTCCGACGGGGTGCTGCTGAAGGACAACCACATCGGCGCCGCCGGGAGTATCGCGAAAGCCGTGCAAATGGCGAAAGCGTACGCCCCGTTCGTGCGAAAAATCGAGGTCGAGACCGAAACGCTCGAGATGGTGCGGGAGGCGCTCGACGCGGGCGCGGACATCATCATGCTCGACAACATGGACGTGCCGACCATGAAGCAGGCCGTCGCGCTCATCGCCGGACGCGCCAAAACCGAGTGCAGCGGCAACGTCACGCGGGAGCGTATCGAGCAATTGCGGGAAATCGGCGTGGACTATATTTCCAGCGGGGCGCTGACCCATTCCGCCCCAATCCTGGACCTTTCGCTCAAAAACCTGCACCCCGTCGCGCGCTGACGGGACGGAGGCGCCTATGGACAGAACCGAACGAAAGGACCGAATTCTTCAACTTTTGGTGCGGGAGCAGGGGCGTCCCGTTCCGGGAAGCGCGCTTTCCGACGCGCTCGGCGTCAGTCGGCAGAGTATCGTGCAGGATATCGCGCTGCTGAAAGCGGCGGGATACGAAATCCTGTCCACCGCGCGCGGGTACTGCCTGTCCGCCGTCCCGTACCTGAGCCGGGTCGTCAAATTGCGCCATACCGACGCGCAGATTGAGGAGGAACTCAATACCGTCGTCGACCTCGGCGGGCGGGTCGCGGACGTGTTCGTCAAGCATAAAGCCTACGGCGAACTGCACGCGAAACTCGCCATCAGTTCCCGACGGGACATTCGGAACTACCTGGAAGCCATTCGGACCGGGAAATCCGTCCCGCTCAAGAACCTGACCTCCGATTACCACTACCACACCATCGAAGCCCCGGACGAAACCGTCCTGGACCTGATCGTCCGGGCCTTGCAGGAAAAAGGCATGCTCGCCGACCTGCTGGATTACGAATACGAAGGAGAACACAACCGTCATGTCAATGGAATTTCACAGAAGACTGCCCAACCCCGATGAGGTGCGGCAGACCTACCCTCTCTCCCCCGCCGCCGCCGAACGGAAAGCGGAACGCGACCGCGAGATTGCGGACGTTTTCACCGGCGCGTCCGACCGTTTCCTGCTGATTATCGGGCCGTGCTCGGCGGATTACGAGGAATCGGTCATGGATTATGTCAACCGGCTCGCGAAGGTGCAGGAGAAGGTGCGGGACAAGGTCCTCATCATTCCCCGCGTCTACACCAACAAACCCCGCACGACCGGGGACGGCTATAAAGGCATGGTACACCAGCCGGACCCGAACGGCAAGCCGGATATGCTCGCGGGTCTCCTCGCGATTCGCAGTCTGCACGCGCGCGTCGTCACGGAGACCGGGCTGACCAGCGCGGACGAGATGCTCTACCCGGAGAACTACCAGTACCTTTCCGATTTGCTTTCCTACGTCGCCATCGGGGCGCGTTCGGTCGAGGACCAGCAGCACCGGCTGACCTCCAGCGGTATCGACGTGCCGGTCGGCATGAAGAACCCGTCCTGCGGGGATTTGTCGGTCATGCTCAACTCCATCATGGCGGCGCAACACCCGCATACGTTCATCTACCAGGGCTGGGAAGTCAGCACCACCGGCAACCCGCTCGCCCACGCCGTCCTGCGCGGCAGTATCGACAACGACGGCAAATGTATCCCGAACTACCACTACGAGGACCTGTCCAAGCTCTACGAGGCGTACGCCGCGAAGGGGCTGTCGAACCTCGCCTGCGTCGTGGACACCAACCACTACAACTCCAACAAGAAATTCGACGAGCAGGTCCGTATCGCCAAGGAAGTCCTGCATTCCCGCCGCCATTCCGACGACATTCGCCGCATGGTGAAGGGGCTGATGATCGAAAGTTACCTCGTCGACGGGAACCAGAAAATCGGCGGAAACTGCTACGGGCAGTCCATCACCGACCCCTGCCTCGGCTGGGAAAAGAGCGAAAAGCTGATTTGCGACGTCGCCGACGCCCTGTAAAGCAAGGAGGCTGCGCCATGGACCGTATCCCAATCCCTTTCCGCAAACTGTCCCCGGAAGCGACGCCCCCGTCCTACGGCAGCGCTTGCGCCGCCGGGGCGGATCTGTACGCGCTTTCGGACGGACCCGTCGAGATTCCCGCCGGGAAGACCGTCCTGCTGCACACCGGGATCGCCCTCGCTATCCCGGACGGATACGTCGGACTGGTGTTTGCCCGCAGCGGTCTTGCGACGAAACGGGACCTCGCCCCCGCCAACAAGGTCGGCGTCATCGACAGCGACTACCGCGGGGAACTGCTGGTCCCCTTACATAACCACGGCGAGACCGCGCAAACCGTCCTGCCCGGCGAGCGAATCGCCCAACTCGCGATTCTGCCCTGCCCGCCCGCCGCCTTTACGGAAACGGACGCCCTGCCGGATACCGCGCGCGGGACGGGCGGTTTCGGTTCGACCGGACGGACCTGAAAAGCGGAAATTTTTAGGGGAATTCCGGAAAGTTTCCCCCGGAAAGGGCTTGACAAGCTCGCCAAAATCTGCTATACTGTTTCCGCCTGCCGGAGGAACTCGTTTTTTCGGGTTTTCCGCCGCGGGAAATTTCCTTGCCGCGTTCTGCAGCGCGGCCATATGTCCAAAAGGAGGTGTCTACGAGATGGAGCAAAAGCGTCTGTACGAAACCATGTTTCTGGTCGACAACACGCTCGGCGAAGAGGCGGTCAAAGGCCTTGTCGCGAAGTTTACGGACCTCATTTCCGCGAATGCGGAGGTCGAGAGCGTCAACGAGTGGGGCGTTCGGAAACTGGCGTACCCCATCGAAGACTTGACGGAGGCGTATTACGTTCTGGTCCGGTTCCGGTCTGCACACGCATTCCCGGCCGAACTGAACCGTATTTACAATATCACCGACGGCATTCTTCGTTCGCTCATCCTCGTTTGCGAGGAGTAAAAAACGATTTTCTGAAAGGAAGGGATGGAGCATGGCATCCTTCAACAAAGTTATCCTGATGGGCAATCTGGTTGCGGACCCGGAACTTAAGAAAACCCAAAGCGGTGTTTCCGTCACGTCCTTCCGCATTGCCGTCAACCGCCGGTACGCCCGGCAAGGCGAACAACAGCAGACGGATTTCATCGACATTGTCGCCTGGCGCGAACGCGCGGAATTCGTCACGCGGTTTTTCACCAAAGGCAAGCCAATCCTCGTCTGTGGGCAATTGCAGACCCGCTCATGGACGGACAACAACGGGCAAAAGCGCTATGCGACCGAAGTCGTAGCGGACGAAGTGAGTTTCGTCGGCAGCCGAAACGACGGTCCGAACGGCGGCGGCAATTACACCGCGCCGTCCGACGCGCAGCCCAACTTCAGTTCGCCGCCGGAAAGCGGGTTTGAGGACCTTTCGACGGACGACGAACTGCCATTCTAACAAACAGAACAGGAGGGTTCCACATTGGAGAACCAGGAAAACGAACAGGTCGTGGAGCAGACCCCCGTCGAGGAAACCGCCG
>CANQTR010000053.1 GCA_947626805.1 uncultured Clostridia bacterium | reverse complement strand
GAAATGGCGGCGAACAACACGACGCTCGGTCGGTTCGTGCTCGACGGCATTTCCCCGGCGCCGCGCGGCGTGCCGCAAATCGAAGTCACCTTCGATATCGACGCGAACGGTATCGTCAACGTCACGGCGAAGGACAAAGGCACCGGCAAGGAACAGCACATCACGATTCAGTCCTCCACCAATATGTCCAAGGAGGACATCGACCGCGCGGTCAAGGACGCGGAAATGCACGCGGAGGAGGACCGCCGGCAGAAGGAGAACGCGGAAACGCGCAACCGTGCGGAAAGCACCATTTTCTCCTGCCGCAAGGTTATGGAGGAAGCGGGCGACAAACTGACCGACGCGGACAAGGCGCCGGTGCAGGAGGCTATCACGAAACTCGAGGAAACGCTCAAGAACGGTTCGTTCGACCAAATCAAGGCGGACACGGACGCGCTCGAAAAGGCGATGTATACGCTCTCCTCGAAACTTTACCAGCAATCCGGCGGCGATCAGGGCGCGGGCGGCGGCAACTCCGGCGGGAACGGCGACGGCAATCCGGGCGACGACGGCACGGTCTACGACGCGGACTTCACGGATAAATCCAACTAAAACCGCATAGCGGGACACTGCATACGGGGGAATTGCTCTTCCCGTATGCAGTTTTCCGGTCAAAAATCCGTGGGAAATGAGATAGAATCATGGCAGAACAGAAACGGGATTGCTACGAGGTGCTCGGGCTGAAGAAGGGCGCCTCGGACAGCGAAATCAAAAAAGCCTTCTATAAACTTGCCAAGCAGTACCACCCGGACGCGAATCCCGGCGACAAGGCGGCGGAAGCCCGCTTCAAGGAAATCAACGAGGCGTATTCCGTGCTTTCCGACCCGGAAAAGCGTTCCCGTTACGACCAGTACGGCTGGGCGGGGCTGGACCCGTCCGCCGGCGGCGGATTCGGCGGGTTCGAGGGGTTCGGCGGCTTTTCGGAGGGGTTCGACGTCGGGGATTTGTTCGGCGACCTGTTCGGCGGCATGTTCGGCGGCGGACGGTCCCGGAGTTCGCGCGGTCCGCGCCGGGGCGACGATATTTCCGCCCGCGTCACGGTCTCCTTTGAGGAGGCCGCGTTCGGCTGTAAGAAGGAAATCCGCTACGCGCGGGTGGAATCCTGCCCGACCTGTTCCGGGAGCGGCGGCACGGGCGTGGAGAACTGCCCGAAGTGCGGCGGACGCGGACAGGTCACGGTGCAGCAGCGCACGCCGTTCGGCTATATGCAGTCCACACAGGCGTGCGACGCCTGCAAGGGCAAGGGGAAAATCATCAAGAACCCCTGCAAGGACTGCCGGGGAACCGGTTTGCAGCGGCGGAACAAGGTGCTCGAAATCAACATTCCGGGCGGTATCAGCGACGGAATGCGGGTGTCCGTGCGCGGACAGGGAAACGCCGGAATCAACGGCGGGAGCGCGGGCGACCTCGTCGTCGACGTGAACGTCCGTCCGCACGAGGTGTTCCGGCGGAACGGGTTCGACCTGCTCTGCACCCTGCCTATCACGTTCGTCGAAGCCGCGCTGGGCGCGAAGGTGACGGTGCCGACGCTCGACGGGCAGGTGGAATTGACGATTCCGGAGGGAACGCAATCCGGCACGACCTTCAGCCTTAAAGGCAAGGGTACACAAACGCTCGACGGCAAGGGGCGGGGCAACCTGCTTGTGACGGTGGACGTTGAAGTCCCGCGCGGGCTTGACAAGAAACAGAAGGACGCCCTCGCCGCTTTCGGACAACTTTGCGAGGACGGGCATTACGCGAAGAAGAGTTCCTTCTTCTCGAAATTCAAGAAGAAATAGGGCAAAAAGGCGTGGGCTTCCCCACGCTTTGTTGCTTTTCACACGAAAGACCCGAAAGGAGGTACGGAAATGGACATGGGACCCGGTCCCGGCAGAGGTCCGGGCGGACCGGACGGTCTGTACGAGAAAATGAAACCCCCGAAACCGAAACGCTTGCGCGAGGTACCCGCGTACCTGCGAACGGTCGCGGGCGGGGTGTTTTCGCGTTTGCTGTACATCTTTCGGCTGGTGTGGGAGGCGCGTCCGGCGCTGCTGTTCGTCATGAGTTTCATGGCGTTGTTCAACGGATTCATGCCGGTGGCGGGGACGTTCATCTCCGCGCACCTGCTCGGACGCGTCGTCGCGCGACTGAGCGACCCGACCGTGGACCTCTGGGTGCCGCTGCTGCTGCAGTTCGGGTACACGTTCCTGTATTTCCTCGTGAACGACGTCTATAAGGTCGTCATGAACATTTCCGGCGAACTGGTCACCAATCACGTTCGGGTGAAAATCATGGAGAAGGCGAAGGAGGTCGATTTGGCGTCCTTCGACCAGCCGGAATTCTACGAACGGCTGGAGAACGCGAGCCGGGAGGCGGGGACCCGCCCGGTCACAATCGTCAACAGCACGTTCGGCATGGTCAGTCAACTCATCACGATGACGAGCTACCTCGTCGTGCTCGGCGGACTGATTTTTCGGCTGGCGTGGTACGCTTCGGCGTTCGCGTTTCTGTTTATCCTGCTGTCGGTCGCGACGGCGCTCGTGGGGTTCTATTTCCGGCGGCAGAAGTTCCTCTATGTGCGCCGGAAGAGCAAGGACCGCCGGCAGATGAACTATTACAGCGATTTGATGGTCAACAAGGACCTCGTCAAGGAATTGCGGCTATTTGACCTGTCCGACCTGTTCATCGGGCGGTACAAAGGGGTTTTTGCCCGCTACTTCAAGGGGCTCAAGCGGCTGGTATATCGGGAAACGGCGTGGAACCTCTCGCTCGGGTTCCTGACGGTCGTGGTCAATTGCGTGCTGTTCTTCATCATCGCGAGCAATATCGGGCAAATCGAGGGCTACACGGTCTACACCGGCGCGCTCAACGCGGTGTCTACCGCGGTCGCGACCGTGCTTACGACGATTGGGTCGATTTACGAGGGTACGCTGTTCATCGACAACATGATTCTGTTCATGCGGGAGGAAAAAACCATTCGTCCGACCCTGCCGGAGGGCGCGGTTCCCGAACGCCGGAAGGGGCACCGTATCGAATTGCGAAACGTTTCGTTTTCCTATCCGGGGAGCGACCGCATGGTGCTGAAACAGATCAACCTGACGCTCGAACCGGGGGATACGGCTGTGCTCGTCGGGCTCAACGGCGCGGGAAAGACCACGCTCATCAAGCTGCTCACCCGCCTGTACGACCCGACGGAGGGGGCCGTCCTGCTCGACGGGCGGGATATCCGCGAGTACGAACCGGAGGCGCTCTATCGGCTCTACGGCATCATCTTTCAGGACTTCGGCAAGTACGCCGAACCGGTCCGGGATAACATCTATTTCGGGCAGGCAGACGTCGAACCGACCGACGAGGCGCTGGAAAACGCCGCGCGGGAGGCGTCCGCGGACGAATTTATCCGTCGGCTCCCGCGCGGGTACGACACGCCGCTCATGCGGTATTTCGAGCCGGACGGCGTGGAACTTTCGATTGGGCAGTGGCAGAAATTGTCGGTCGCGCGGGCGTTCTACGCGAACAGCGATATCCTTATCCTCGACGAGCCGACCGCTTCGCTCGACCCGATGGCGGAACAGGAACTGTTCCGGCAGTTCGACCGCTTGCGGAAGGGGAAAACCACGGTGTTCGTGTCCCACCGGCTGTCGAGCGCGGTGACGGCGGACAAAATCATCCTGCTCAAGGACGGCGAAATCGCCGAAACCGGCACCCACGCCGAACTGATGGCGAAGAAGGGCGAATACTATACCCTGTTCACGACACAGGCGAAACGGTACCTTTCGCCGGACGACGCCGAATCGCCGGACGACCCCGCATGAAAAGACCGCCGGAAACCCGTTCGGGTCTCCGGCGGTTTTTTGGTCGGTCACGCATGGGAAATTACAGGTCGGCGGGCAGTTCCGAACGGCGGGGCAGGGCGCGGTAGCCGCCCGGACGGGACGCGGTCAGCGTGTAAACGGCGTTGGCGAACGCGGCGGACGCGCGTAGGTCGCCGGTGTTGAGGTACTCGCCGACGAAAGCGGCGGTGAACGCCTCGGACGCGCCCGCGGGGTCTACGGGGTCGTCGCCGGACGCGGTGACGGCGCTGAAGTATTTGCCGTCGTAGAGGAAACAGCCCCGGTTCCCCAGCCGGAGCAGGACGTACTTCACGTCGAACCGCTTGCAGAGCGCGTAGCAGGCGAATTTCTGCCCTTCCTCGTTGGCGCGGTTGACGCCGGAGAACGCGTAGGCGTCCTTTTCGTCGACCAGCAGGACTTCCGCGCACGCGAGGCGCTCGAAGGGGAAGTCCGCCGGCAGTCCGCCCTCGGCGGAGGCGTCGAGAAAGAGGGGCAGTTTGCGGGACGACGCGAGTTTGGACAGGCGGACGACGACGTCCGGGGACGGTTCAAACGAGGCGACCATCGCGTCGGGGTAACAGGAGAGGGCGTTTTCCGCGTGGCGGAAGGTCAGACTACGGTTCGCGCCGGGGTAGAGCAGGGTGCGGCGGACGCCGCTCTCCTCAACCAGTTCCAGCGCAAGCCCGGTCTGCAGGGTGCGGTCGACGGTGACGTTGACCGTGTGGACCCCTTCCTTCCGGCAGACCTCCAGCAGGCGGTCGCCGTAGTAATCGTCGCCGACGCGCACGCAAACGGCCGCGTCGTACCCCAATTTCGCCGCCGCAATCGCGCCGAGGACGCTCCGCCCGCACGGGGCAAACGTGTAATTCGCGTCCGAACGGAAAACCTCTCCCGGTCCGGGCAGACGGGACGCGCCGACCGCAAAGCGGATTTGCGCGCCGCCGACGAAAAGCATTCTTTTCCTTGGCATGACGGAATCCTCTCTTTTCTGTTTCTGTCGGTTTTGGGTCGTCAAAATACCCCTTTCCTGTATATTTTACCTCTTTTTTCCGCATTTGTCAATGTTTTGCGGCCAAATATTTCAGCCGCGTCGCATCTCCACCGCGTTTGTGCCGTTCTTCCTTATTGGTCCGTAGGACTTGCTGGACTTCCTCGTAAAGCGAAAGGTTCTGCTGTTTCAGACGAGCGGTCAGGTCCTTGTGGACCGTGCTTTTGCTGACGCCGAACTTTTTGGCGGCGGCGCGGACGGTCGCTCCGGTCTCTGACACGTATTTTCCGATTTCCTCTGCCCGCGTGGGCGCGTCGGAACGATACATAGACGGGACTCCTTTCGCTTATGCCTATGCGCGCGAGCAAAAAAATATGTGGGCGCGTCGGAAAATCGACACGCTCACATATGCGGGTCCGACCCGTGCGGCAGCCCTTTTTCTTTAGACACCAAACCGAAACGTTTTTGAGGATTTTCAAGGAACTTTTTTCGAAAAAGTTCCTTGAATGGGGATTGGGGCAAAGCCCCGACGCGCCCGTTCCCGCTATATTTCGACCTTGTCGAGCGCCTGGGAAACGTCCTCGAGCAGGTCCGCCGAATCCTCAAGACCGCACGACAGGCGCACGAGGCTGGCGGTGATGCCGGCGGCGGCGAGTTCCGCGTCGTTCATCTGGCGGTGGGTGGCGGACGCCGGGTGCAGACAGCAGGTGCGCGCGTCGGCGACGTGGGTCTCTATGGCGGCGAGGCGGAGGTGCTTCATGAAGGTTTCGGCGGCGGCGCGCCCGCCCCTGACGCCGAAGGATACGACGCCGCACGTTCCGTTCGGCATGTACTTCCTCGCGAGGTCGTAATACTTGTCGCCCGCAAGCCCCGGATAGGTGACGAAGGACACTTTCGGGTGGTCCTTGAGGAATTCGGCGACGGCGAGCGCGTTTTCACAGTGGCGCGGCATGCGCACATGCAGGCTTTCCAGCCCGAGGTTGAGCAAAAACGCGTTTTGCGGCGCCTGTATCGAACCGAAGTCGCGCATGAGTTGCGCGGTGCATTTGGTGATGAACGCGCCCTCCTTCCCGAACTTTTCGGCGTAAACGACCCCGTGGTAGCTGTCGTCGG
Source organism: uncultured Clostridia bacterium (assembly GCA_947626805.1). Classification (GTDB taxonomy): domain Bacteria; phylum Bacillota; class Clostridia; order Oscillospirales; family CAG-382; genus Coliplasma. Next base: position 5,392 of record CANQTR010000053.1, on the reverse strand, counting down.
GCGTGGTCAGACCGGGGAACTTGTCCGCGTGCGCGAACCAGTCGAACTTCCCGCCGTCGACGATGGCTCCGCCGACGGCGGCGCCGTGTCCGTCCATGTATTTGGTGGTGGAATGGGTGACGATGTCCGCGCCCCATTCGATGGGACGGCAGTTGACCGGCGTGGCGAACGTGTTGTCGACGATGAGCGGCACGCCGTGCGCGTGCGCCGCGCGGGCGAACTTTTCGATGTCGAGCACGGTGAGCGCGGGATTGGCAATCGTTTCCCCGAAAACGGCTTTGGTGTTGGGGCGGAAGGCGGCGGCAAGTTCCTCTTCCGTGCAGTCGGGGGCGACGAACGTGAAGTCCACGCCCATTTTGCGCATGGTCACATGGAACAGATTGTAGGTGCCGCCGTAAATGGTGGACGACGCGACGACGTGGTCGCCGCAATTCGCGATGTTGAACACCGCGTAGAAGTTGGCGGCTTGCCCCGACGAGGTCAGCATGCCCGCCGTTCCGCCTTCGAGGGCGCATATCTTCGCGGCGACCCTGTCGTTGGTCGGATTCTGGAGGCGGGTGTAGAAATAGCCGCTTTCCTCTAAATCAAAGAGCCTGCCCATATGCTCGCTCGTGTCGTATTTGAAGGTGGTGGACTGAATGATGGGGATTTGCCTGGGTCCGCCGTTTTCGGGGGTGTACCCCGCCTGCACGCATTCGGTGCCTTTTCCCTGCTTGCGCATATCTGTTTCCTCTTTCCGTAAAAAATCGTTCGCGGGACTTCCGCTAAGGTATATATACCACATTCGCGCTTTTTTGTCAAGGAAAAGTCGGCCGGCGCGACGGGAGAAAAGGGGTCTTTTGCGAAAAAGTCGCCGTTTTTGACGCGGTTTTTTGGCTTGCCCCCTTGACAAATCCTGCCTGAAATGGTATCATAAAAATGACTCTATATTGGAGGAGTGTGCCGTTTTTGGGCAGAGTGATTTTTGTGACCGCGTTCAAGGGCGGGGTCGGAAAAACGACCGCCGCCGCGGGTATCGCCGCCGCGCTCGCGTCCCTTGGGAAGCGGGTCTGCGTCGTCGACGCCGATTTCGGAATGCGGTGCATGGATTTGGTGCTCGGTCTGGAAAACAGCGTGCTGTACGATTGCGGCGACGTGCTCGCGGGGCGGTGCTCGCTGGAGGACGCGCTCGTGCAGGTCGACGAGGGCGGACTTTTGCGGTTCCTGCCCGCGCCGATGCGGTACGACGGGTCCGAACTTCCGCGCGACAGGGCGGACGAACTGTTCGCGTCGATTCGCGCGAAATACGACTACTGCATCGTGGATTCCTCCGCCGAACCGACCGATTATTACAGGTCGTTCGCGCGGGAGGCGGACGAAGCCGTCGTGGTCTCCCTGCATCAATCGACCTCTATCCGCGCGGCGGAAAAGACGGCGGCGAACCTCGCCGCTATCGGCTATCGCCGGGTGCGGCTGCTCGTCAACGGGTACCGCTATCGGCTCGCGGCGGAGGGCAGACTGCCGACGGTGCTGGAGGTCATTCGCCGTTCGTCGGTGCCGCTGCTGGGGGTGGTTCCCGCGTCGGAATGCCTGCCGGCGGACCAGGAGAGCGGCGAAACGCCGTTCGGCGGGAAGGAACGCCGGCGGCTGAAGCCGTATGAAGCGGCTTTCCTCAATATCGCGTTGCGGCTGTGCGGCGCGGGCGTCCCGCTGCTCTCCGGCGTAACGTCGCCGGGTCGAAAGCGCGCCTGCCTCGCGGCGGCGAAAAAGAAGTTATCCCAAACCGTTTCCGTTTCCATTTGACTCGCATGAAAGGGTGTGTCCTGTTGTTATGAACATTGCGATTATCGCAAACGACAAGAAAAAGGAACTAATCACGGAGTTCTGCATGGCGTATTGCGGCGTGCTTTCGCACCACCGCCTTTGCGCCACGGCGACGACGGCGAAGTATATCGCCGAAGCGACCGGGCTTACGATTGAGAAGTTGCTTTCCGGCTTCCACGGCGGTTCCAACCAAATCGCGTCCAAAATCGCCTACGGCGAGGTGGATTTGCTGATTCTGCTGTGCGATACGGGCAATCCGCAAGAGTATCTCGAAACGGAAGTGCCGCTCATTCGGGAATGTGATATCCACAACGTCCCGGCGGCGACCAATATCGCGACGGCGGAGGCGCTTATCCTCGCGCTCGACCGCGGCGACCTCAATTGGCGCACCATCGACAAGGACGCCGCTCTCGACGACTGAAAACAGAAAGGAATTTCGATATTCGCCTATGAAACTGACACCGACCGAGGGCATGCGGGACTATCTGCCCCGCGAGAACGCCTTGCGGGAGCGTTTGTTTGCGCGCATTCGCGCGGTCTACCGTGCGAACGGGTTCCGCGCCATCGAAACGCCCGCGCCGGAAAGCCTCGAAAACCTCGAAAACAGCGACGGCGGGGAGAACCTCAAACTGATTTACCGCCTCGAAAAGCGGGGTGACAAACTCAAAAAAGCGCTCGACGCGGGGGATTACGCGCACCTTTGCGACCTCGGTCTTCGCTACGACCTGACCCTGCCGCTCTCCCGCTATTACGCGCTGCACCGCAACGAACTGGAAAACCCGTTCAAGTGTATCCAAATCGGGCGGGTCTACCGCGCGGAACGCCCGCAAAAGGGGCGGTTGCGCGAGTTCATGCAGTGCGATATCGACATCCTCGGCTCGGACAGTATCGATTGCGAGGTCGAACTGATTTCCGTCACGGCGGAGGCGTTGCTTGCGGTCGGTATCGACGATTTCCGCGTGCGGGTCAATCACCGCGCGCTGTTGCGGAATCTGATCGTCGGCTGCGGGTTTGCGCCGGAGGCGGCGGATTCCGTTTGCGTGACCGTCGATAAGGCGGACAAGGTCGGCTTTGACGGCGTGCGCGCGGAACTGCTCGAAAAGGGATTCCCGGCGGAGGCGGCGGAACGCCTGACGGACCTGCTTTGCGGCGGGCTGACGCTCGACCGGCTCGCGTCCTACGGGAGCGAGGCGGAGGCGGTACAGGTGCGGACGATTCTGGAGCAGACCAATTCGCTCGCCGACGGGAAGTATGAGGTGCTGTTCGACGCGACGCTCGTGCGCGGGCAGGGCTATTATACCGGCGCGGTGTTCGAAATCGAATGCCCGTCCTTCGGCGGTACGGTCGCCGGGGGCGGTCGGTACGACAACCTAATCGGCAAGTTTTGCGGCGGGGAAGTCCCCGCGGTGGGATTTTCGATTGGGTTCGAGCGGATTTTTTCCGTGCTTTCGGAGCGCGGCGGGGACGGCGGCGGACGGGACCGGGAAGTGCTGTTCTACGACGAGGGGCAGGTCGCCGAAGCGGTTCGCTATGCCCGTACCCTGCACGACCGGTACGACGTGACGCTCTGGCAGAAGAAGAAAAAGGTCGGCAAACAACTCGCGCAAGCGGAGGCGCAAGGCTACCGCTTCGCGGAATTTTTGGAGAACCGCGGGGAGCGCAAGGAGCTGTCCGGCGGGCAGGAATAAGCAAACGATTGGGAAGGAAGTTACCGGTATGACGGAATTGCTGGGAGATGAGCGCCGCACGCACCTTTGCGGCGAATTGCGGACGGCCCACGAGGGGCAGGAAGTCTGTGTGATGGGCTGGGTGCGGAAGCGGCGGGACCTTGGGAACCTGCTGTTCATCGATTTGCGGGACCGCAGCGGCGTGGTGCAGTTGGCGTTCGACGACGGGACCGATTCGGCGACGTTTGAAAAGGCGTCCGGGGTGCGGAGCGAATTCGTGCTGTCCGCCCGCGGGACCGTGCGCCGCCGCGCGTCGGTCAATCCCGACCTGCCGACCGGGGAGGTTGAGGTGTTCGTGACGGCGCTGAAAGTCCTCGGCGAAAGCGAAACGCCGCCGTTCGAAATCACCGACGATTGCAGGACCGGCGAGGAATTGCGGCTGAAGTACCGCTATCTGGACCTCCGCCGCCCGGTTTTACAGCGGAACCTGCTGTTCCGGCACCGCGTCGCGAAGGTGACGCGGGACTACTTCGACGAAAACGGGTTTGTCGAACTGGAAACGCCGATGCTGATTCGGTCTACGCCGGAGGGGGCGCGGGACTATCTCGTGCCGTCGCGGGTGCACCCCGGTTCGTTCTACGCCCTGCCCCAGTCGCCGCAACTGTACAAGCAGCTTTCGATGGTTGCCGGGTTCGACCGGTACTTCCAGCTTGCGCGCTGCTTCCGCGACGAGGATTTGCGCGCCGACCGGCAGCCGGAATTCACCCAAATCGACCTCGAAATGAGCTTTGTCGATATGGAAGACATCCTGAAAATGGCCGAGGGGTATCTGCAGCGGCTGTTCCGGGAGGCGCTCGGGGTGGAACTTCCGCTCCCGCTCCCGCGCTATACCTACCGCGAGGTCATGGACCGTTTCGGCTCGGACAAGCCGGACTTGCGGTTCGGCATGGAGATTTGCGACCTGTCGGACGCGGTGCGGGGGTGCGGTTTTTCGGTGTTCACCCGCGCGCTGGAGGCGGGCGGGAGCGTCCGCGCAATCGTGCTGAAGGGCGCCGCCGGGAAGATGACCCGCAAGGAGATAGACAAACTGGTCGAATACGCAAAGGGGTGCGGGGCGTCCGGGGTCGCCTGGGTGCGCCGCGCGGAGCAGACGAGCTCCTCGTTCGCGAAATTCCTCACCGAAGCGGAACTGCAGCGGGTCTACGACCGCGCCGGGTGCGAGGAGGGGGATATCCTGCTCGCGATGGCGGACGAGGACACCGACCGACTGCTTTCCCAGCTCGGACAGCTCCGTCTGGAGGCCGCCAATCGGCTCGGCGTCGAGCGGAAGGGGTATTCCTTCCTGTGGGTGGTGGAGTTCCCGTTCTTTGAATACGACCGCGAAAGCGGGGAATGGCTGGCGATGCACCACCCGTTCACGGCAATCGTGGACGAGTGCCTGCCCTACCTCGAAACGGAGAAAGGGCGGGTCCGCGCGAAGTGCTACGACCTCGTGCTCAACGGCATCGAACTTGCCTCCGGGTCCATTCGTATCACCGACCCGGTCCTGCAGGCGAAGATTTTCAAACTGCTCGGCATTTCCGACGAGGAAGCCCGCGCGAAGTTCGGCTATCTGCTCGACGCGTTCCGCTACGGCGCGCCGCCCCACGGCGGCATGGCTATCGGGCTGGACCGGCTGGTCATGCAGATGCTGGGCGCGGACAGCCTGCGCGACGTGGTCGCGTTCCCGAAGGTGCAGAACGCCTCGGAACTGATGACCGGCTGCCCGGCGGAAGTGCCGGAGCAGGCGTTGCGCGACCTCGGTCTGCTCCGGGAAGCGGAAACGCGGCAAGAATGACGCAAATTACCGAAAGGAAACACCATCTATGATCGAAATCAAGAACCTCTGCAAGGTGTTCGGCGACAAGCGGGCGGTCGACGAC
>CANQTR010000052.1 GCA_947626805.1 uncultured Clostridia bacterium | reverse complement strand
GCGGATTACAAGTTCAAGGTCTATCCGACCATCATGTACCCGCACGTCACGGCGACCGACTTCGGCGACATCGACGGCGACGGCGTGAGCGAGGATTTCTCGAAACTGGAGGACCGCGTCAAGGCAATCAGCGTCTATATGCAGATGTACCTCGACCGGTTTGCCGACGCGGGCTACGAAAACCTCTCCCTCAACGGGTTCTACTGGTTCGCCGAAGCAATCGCGTACGAAGCGAACGATACCCAGACGCTTCCGGCTGTCGCACAGGCCGCGAAGGAAAAGGGTACCCAAATCTTCTGGATTCCCTACTACGTCGCGAAGGGCTACTCCACTTGGAGCAGTTACGGTTTCGCCGCCGCCTATATGCAGCCGAACTACGTTTTTAACCTCAGCCGCCCGACATCTCAGTTGTATACCGCCGCCGCGCTGATTCGCAACCTCGGCATGGGCATTGAGCTGGAGGTCAACGACCAGGCGATTTCCCAGCTTCCGTACTACCGCCGGTATATGCGTTACCTCGGTTACGGCGCGGAAGCCGGTTACATGAAGGATACTATTCATGCCTTCTACCAGAGCGTGACGGTTATTTACGACGCTTGCCATTCCGGGACGGAGATGGGGCGTAGCCTCTACGACGCGACCTACGGGTTCATCAAAGGCACGCTCGCGCCGCCGGAAAAAATTTCGGATTTCTCCGAAACCTGCAAAACCGGCGAAACGCTGCACGGCGAACTGCTCGCGGACGTCGAAGGTATCAACATGGCGGAACTGACGCTTTCCGCCGAGCACGGTTCGGTCACGCTCGACCCGGACGGCGGATATTGGTACGTCCCGAACGAAGGGTTTACCGGCACCGACAGTTTCACCTTCCGTTACAGCGATTACCTGCTGTGGTCCGAGGAAACGACCGTCACGATTACGGTCGAGTAGTCGCGCACAAGTAACATTGCAGAAAAAAAGGAGACCCTCTCGCGGGGTCTCCTTTTCTTGTCATTCGCGAACGGTTCCTAATTGAACCGCACCACTTTGTGCGAAATCGTGTAAATCAGCAGGCAGAACAAACGCCCCGGGTATCCGGGCAGAGAGAGCAGGAACCGCCCCGAACGGCTGAAATACTTCATGCGTTTCCCCCGTTTCGGGTCGATACGGCAGAGTTCCCGCCAGAATTCCGTCACCTGTCGGTCGGATTCCCGGTCGTTCCGGATACGGGTAAACAGCACCGCGATAATCATCAGGAAACTCAGGGAATGGTGCAGATAGCGACCGAGTTCGGGGTTCTCCAGGCGAATGGCGGGCACGTCGTGGGCGGCAAACGCGAGCGTCGTGACCAATCGCTGGTCGCCGCCGTGCTTTTTGAGCGATTCCTTCTCCACCGACTGCCCGACCCGCCCGATGGCGTAGCGGTAAAAGTCAGCGTCGAGGTAGTACAGCCTTTTTACATACGCGAGGGGCACATAGACGAACAGATTGTCCTCGTAAAAGACGTGTTCCGGCAGTTTCAGACCGCTCTTCCGCACGGTTTCCGTCCGATAGATGCAGGAATGCAGGGAGAGTTGCTGTGTGACGCGGAAATGGTGCGTGTCCGCCCATGTCAGCACACGCCCCTCCGGGAGCGCGTTGCCGAAACGGATCGTCTGTTGCTTTCCGGTGTCCGTATGTTCGTAGACGTAGTTGCAGACCATCAGGTCCACCCCGCCTTGCGTTTCAAGCCGTTCGAGCGTTTCGATTACCCGGTTCAGCGCGTCGCCGTCGACCCAATCGTCCGAATCCACGACCTTGAAGTAGGTCCCTTGCGCGGCGGACAGTCCGTTGTTGATACCGGACCCGTGTCCGCCGTTCGGCTGGTGAATGACCCGTATGCTGTCCGGCGCGGAAGCGGCGTAGCCGTCCGCGATTTCCCCGGTCCGGTCAGTCGAACCGTCGTCTACGATGATGATTTCACAAGTCTCTTTTGCCGGGAGCAGACTTTCGATACATTTGTGAAGATACCCCTCCGAGTTGTAGCAGGGTACGACAAAGGTTATCAACTTTCGCATGGACGACCCTCCTCACACTGCTTTCGGAACGTCAAAACGGCTTTTTATCTTTCAATTCGACGATTTGCAGGAACGCGTCCCGCTTGGAATCCTTGGTAAAGTATCCTGTGCGGACGAACTGGTACTGCTCGCCCGGATCCGCCTCCGCGAGCGCGCGTTCGACGCGGCAACCTTTCAGCACGGTTTGCGATTGCGGATTGAGGCAATCGTTGAGCGTCATGCCTTCCGGCAGGTCGCCGGTGTTTTCAAGCGTGTAGAGGTGGTCGAACAGGTAAACGTCGGTTTCGACCGATTCGGAGGCGGAAAGCCAATGGATTGTCCCCTTGACCTTTCGACCGTCTGCAGGCATTCCGCAGCCGGTTTCGAGGTCGGCGTGGACGGTGATTTCGGTCACGTTGCCTTCGTCGTCTTTCTTACAGCCGACGTACTTGACAAGGTACGCCCCCATTAGCCGCACTTCCCCGCCGGGTTTGAGCCGGAAGAACTTGGACGGCGGGTCGAGCGAGAAGTCCTCCGCGTCGATATACAGTTCCCGCGTGAACGCGACGCGGCGCTTTCCGGCGCTCTCATTTTGCGGGTGATTGGGCAGTTCGAACCACGCGGTCTCTCCCTCCGGGAAATTCTCGACCACGACGCGAATCGGGTGCAGCACCGCTACGCGGCGAAGGGCGGTCCGGTTGAGTTGTTCGCGGACGCAGTGTTCAAGCAGGGAGATGTCGACGAGGCTGTCCGATTTCGCGACGCCGATACGCTGACAGAAGTCCAGAATCGCCTCCGGCGGATACCCGCGACGGCGCATTCCGCATAGCGTCGGCATGCGCGGGTCGTCCCAGCCGTCCACACGTCCTTCCTCCACCAGCGCGCGCAGGTAGCGCTTACTCATGACGGTGTAGGTCAGGTTCAGGCGGGCAAACTCGATTTGCCGGGGGCGCGCGGGGACCGAAACGTGCTCGATGACCCAGTCGTACAGCGGACGGTGGATTTCAAATTCCAGCGAGCACAGGGAGATGTTGACCCCCTCGAGCGCGTCCTGAATCGGGTGCGCGAAGTCGTAGGTCGGGTAAATGCACCACCGATTGCCCTGGCGGTGGTGTTCGACGTGCTTGATACGGTAAATAACCGGGTCACGCATCCAGAAATTGCCGGAGGCAAGGTCGATTTTCGCACGAAGGGTGTATTTCCCCTCCGGGAATTCCCCCGCGCGCATTCGCGCGAACAGGTCGAGGTTTTCCTCGACCGGGCGGTCCCGATAGGGCGAAACGGCGGGGTGCGTCAGGTCGCCCCGGTATTCCCGGAACTGGTCCGGGGTCAGTTCGCAGACGTAGGCGAGCCCCTTGCGAATCAACTCGACGGCAAACTCGTAATCCTTTTCGAAGTAATCCGAACCGTAGAAGAATCGGTCGCCCCAGTCGAACCCCAGCCAACGGATATCCTCGCGAATGGCGTCGACGTACTCGGTGTCCTCCTTGGTCGGGTTGGTGTCGTCCATGCGCAGGTTGCAGACCCCGCCGTACTTCCGGGCGGTCCCGAAGTTGATGGCGATGGCTTTGCAGTGCCCGATGTGCAGGTAGCCGTTCGGTTCGGGGGGGAACCGGGTGTGTACCGTTTCAATCTTCCCTTCCGCAAGTTCCTCGTTGATGGCTTCCTCGATAAAATTGGTCGCTTCTATCATGTTCGGTCGTTCCTTTCCGTATGTTCAAAGTTGCGCGAGAAATCCGTTCAGCCGGCGAATCGTTTCCTCCTGTCCGAGCGCGCGCATGACCGCGTGCAGGTCCGGCGAATTGCGCCGTCCGGTCAGGGCGACCCGCAGGAAGGCGCTGACGTCCGCGACGGACCCGCGATAGGCGTCGGGATTGGCTTTGTATGCCTTGCGGTCGGTGCAGTACCCGAGCGAGGACGCGATTTGCTTGACTTTTTCAAACCACACGTCCGCATCGTCCGCCGGGTCGTAGACCGCGAGAAAGCGCTCCAGCACTTCCTTCACGTCTGCCGGGTCGTATTCCGTCAGCGGTTCCTCGATTGCGAAATACGCCGGGAAAAAGCACTTGACGAACTCCTTCGCCTGTTTCCAGTAGCCGAAATCCTTGCGGGGCTTTTTGCCGCCACGCCCGATGGCAAAAATCGCGACCGCGCGCGACGGGTCCGTCCGTAAGGCGTCCGCAAACGGCGCGTCGTAAGCGTCCGCCCACGCGAGCAACCGTTCGTACACCTCTTCGGCGGTCATTTTGGCGATGACGCCGCAGGAGATGTCGTTCAGTTTATCGAAGTCCACAAGGCACCCGGAACCCGACATTTTCTTGATGGAGAACGGAAAATCCGTGTACGGCGCGTCCGGGTTGGCGCTCCGCCATTCCTCGTAGTTGGAATTCAGCAGGGTCAGCAGGTATTCGCACACGCTTTCCGGCGGGTAGCCGAGCGCGGCGTAATCCGCCATGCCCGCCCCCAAATCCCGCTTGGACAGCTTCTTTTTCGCCCCGTTTTCCTCCCGGCGAAGCACTTGCGCCGTGTGGAGGTATTTCGGCGGACGGAAACCGAGATAGCGGAAAAGCTGGAGGTGTTTCGGCAGGCTGGGGAGCCATTCCTCCCCGCGCACGACGTGGGTGGTGCCCATCAGGTGGTCGTCCACGGCGTGGGCAAAGTGGTAGGTCGGGATGCCGTCGGATTTGAGCAGTACGAAGTCCTCGTCGTTGACCGGAAGTTCCAATTCCCCCTTGATGAGGTCGGTCACTTTCTGCTTTTTTTCGCCGTCGCCGTCGGAAAGGATACGAAGAACGAAGGAATTTCCCGCGTCCAGCGCCTGTTTCGCCTGCTCCGGGGTGATTTTTCGGTTCTCCAGCATGGTCCGTCGGGTATCCTCGGCGGTAGACGCCCAGTCCTTGGTCTTGTTCTCGTTTTTCTTGTCGGCGGCGAGCACCTGTTCGAGTTCCTCGGGCGAGGAAAAGACCGGGTACGCCTTCCCTTCCCGAACCAGTTGCTTTGCGAAGGTCTGATAAATCGACGCACGCTCGCTCTGGCGGTAGGGACCGTAATTCCCACGGTCGGCAAGGTTCCCGTCGGCGTCCAGCGTCACGCCCTCGTCCGGTCGAATACCGTAGACGTCCAGCGTGCGCAGAAGCGCCTCCGCCGCGCCAGACACCTCCCGACGCGCGTCCGTGTCCTCGATTCGCAGGTAGAATACCCCGCCGGACTGGTGCGCAAGCCGCTCGTCAATCAGCGCCTGATAGACGCCGCCGACATGCACGAATCCGGTCGGACTCGGCGCGAACCGCGTGACCTTCGCGCCCTCCGGTAAAGCCCGCGCCGGGTAGCGCGCCTCGACGTCGGACGGCAGTTCGTGAATTTGCGGAAACAGCAGTTCCGCCATTTGTTCGTTCTGTGTCATAAGCGTTCGGTTCCTTTCATGATTCGTTTTTCCGCAACCACGCCGCGCAATCCGCGTCGGACGGCATGCGCCAATCCCCGCGCGGGCTGAGGCTGACCGAGCCGACCTTCGGTCCGTCCGGCATACAGGAGCGTTTGAATTGCGAACGGAAGAACCGCCGCAGGAATTCCGTAAGGCAAAGTTCGATTTGCTTTTCGTCATACCGCCCCGCGAAGGCACGCCCGGCGAGGAAAGCGAGTTTCTCGCGCCCGAAACCGTAGCGGAAGAAATGGTACAGGAAGAAGTCGTTGAGTTCGTACGGTCCGACGGTTTCCTCGGTTTTCTGGGCGATTTCGCCGTTCTCGTCCGGCGGGAGCAGTTCCGGGCTGACCGGGGTGTCGAGCACGTCTGTCAGCACCTCCGCGACGGCGGGGTCGGACCCGTCCGCGATATGCCGCACGAGGTGCCGCACGAGCGTTTTCGGGACGGAGGCGTTCACGCCGTACATGCTCATATGGTCGCCGTTATAGGTGCACCAGCCGAGCGCGAGTTCCGAAAGGTCGCCGGTCCCGACGAGCAGGCGGTTTTCGCGGTTGGCGAGGTCCATGAGGATTTGCGTCCGCTCGCGTGCCTGCAGGTTTTCGTAGGTGACGTCCCGCGCGTCCTCCGGCAGGCCGATGTCCCGCATATGCTGGATACACGCCTTGTCGATGCGTATCTCCCGCACGGTCACGCCGAGCGCCTTCATCAGCGCAAGGGCGTTGTGATAGGTCCGGCCGGTCGTGCCGAATCCGGGCATGGTTACGCCGAGCACGTTCGACGCGGGGTATCCCAGAAGTTGTACCGCGCGCACGGACACCAGCAACGCAAGCGTCGAATCCAGTCCGCCGGAAATACCCACGATGAGTTTTTCGGAACGAATATTCGCCATGCGCGTCGCGAGCCCGGACGCCTGAATCTGCAGAATTTCCTCGCACCGCTCGTGCAGTTTTTCCCCGCGCGGGACGAACGGACACGGGTCCGCGTCCCCGTCGTAGAGCCGGTACGGGAGCGGCGGCAGGTCCAGCCGGACGCGTCGGCAGGGCGTCGCGTTCGGGATTGCCGCGCGCGCGGCGTTGTCGCGGAAGGAAACGTCCTGCAGGCGCAGCGATTCGAGTTTGCGGATGTCAAAACAGGCGCTCGTCAGTTCCGATTTTCGCGAAAAACGCTTTCCCTCCCGAAGTATCGTCCCGTTCTCGCACAGCAGAGCCGCGCCGCTGAAAACGAGGTCGGTCGAGGACTCCGTGACCCCCGCGCTACAGTACGCATAACCGCACAGCAGAGCCGCGCTTTGCGCCTTGACCAGCGACGCGCGGTAGGCTGCTTTTGTGACGATTTCGTCGCTCGCGGAAAGATTGACGATGAGGTTCGCACCCTGCAACGCGAGGAACGTCGAGGGCGGTAGCGGGACCCAGAGGTCCTGACAAATTTCCACCCCGACGGTCAATCCCCAGTCCGTTTCGTACAGCATTCGCCCGAACGGGACTTCCTGCCCCGCAAGCCTGACGGAATCCGCCGTCGCGTCCGCGCCGGACGCGAACCAGCGTTTCTCATAGAACTCCGCGCCCTCCGCGAGGTACTCCTTCGGCTGTACGCCGAGCAGTTTTCCGTTCTGCAATACCAGCGCGCAATCGTACAGCGCCCCGCCCGCGCGGACCGGCATTCCGACCACGCAAAGCAGGTCGGACCCTTCCGTGTGCCGCAACAGCGTTTCCAGCGCGCGTTCGCAAGCGTCCAGCAGTACCGCATGCCGGAACAAGTCCCCGCATGTGTACCCGCAAATCGACAGTTCCGGGAACACCAGCACTTCGCAATGCTCGTCCTTCGCCCGGTCGAACAGGGTGCACAGTTCCCGCACGTTCTCCTCCGGCGCGCCCACGCGAAGCGTCGGCACCCCGCAAGCGACCTTGCAGAAACCGAACTGCACGTCCCGGTCCGTTTTTTTCGTATATTCGTTCTCCATGCAAACGACCTTGCCTTTCTCCACTTCCGAAAACCCTTTCTCTCATTATAACCAACCGAACGGGGCTTGTCAACCGTCAGAGCGCGACATTTTTTCGGAAAGGCGACTTTTTCCACGTCGGAACGATTTTTTTAGCCAACGGAGGGCCTCCGCATATACTGCTACCGAGGGGAAAACCAGCGGAAACCGGAAAGCGCACGCGTTTCGGAGACAACGGTTTCCCCGTTCAAACGGACGTGCGAAACCCCGGACGTGCAAGACGAAAAGGTATGTCGCAAGGAGGAACACGAACCGTCATGAACTGGATTCTCGTGCTTTCGTCCGTCACCTACGCGCTCAAGGCGCAGGAACTGCTCGGCAAACGGCAGATTTATTCCTCGCTCACCCGCTCTGCCGCGATTCGGAAGGTGCGCGGGTGCGGCTACGGGTTACGGGTCGCCGCCGGCGACCGCCTGCGGGCGGAACAGCTCCTGCGCGAGGCGGGGATTCGGGTGCTCGGGACGGTGGAGGACCGATAGACGAAGGCGCACGCCGCTTTCAAAAAGCGTAACAACAGGAAAGGATTCGTCAGCGCATGATTTATCTCGACAACGCGGCGACCGGTTTCCCGAAGAGCGATGCGGTCGGGCGCGCCATGCAGGACGCGCTCGTCAGTTGCGGAAACCCCGGCCGGAGCAGTCACACCCCCGCGCGAAACGCGGACCGGGTGCTGTTCCGCTGTCGGGAACTGCTCGCGGAACGATTCGGCAGTACGCCGGAAAACGTCGTCCTGACAAAAAACGCGACCGAGGCGCTCAATTTCGCCATCAAGGGACTTTACCGTCCGGGCGGCGAGGTATTGACTTCCACACTTGAGCACAACGCCGTCATGCGGCCGCTCAACGCTTTGCGCGCCGCACAGGAAATCACGCTCAAGCAGTTCCGCGTCGACCTGACGGACGACGGCGTGACCGTCGAAAACTTTCGTATCGCCGCGGGCGAACGGACGGATATGGCCGTGCTGACCCACGCGTCGAACGTTTGCGGGCGAATCCTGCCGATTCGGGCGATGCGCGACGCCGTGAAACGAGAGGACCTCCTGCTTATCGTGGACGCATCCCAGACCGCGGGACACATCCCGGTGGATATCCGCGCGCTCGGCGCGGACGTTCTCTGTCTGCCCGGTCATAAGGGGCTGTACGGTCCGACCGGGACCGGGGCGCTCATCTGCAATCCGGAGCGCGTGCCGTATTTCCGCACGCTCATCGAGGGCGGAAGCGGTATCGAATCGCGGGCGGTCGGGATGCCGGACGCGCTCCCGGAACGGCTTGAGGCGGGAACGCAAAACGTCTGCGGTTTTGCGGGACTTGCGGCGGCGCTCGCCGAATTCCGTTTCCCGGACCGGGAGCAATCCCTGTTCCGCCTGCTGTTGCGCGAATTGCGTAAAAAGAACGGCGTGCGCCTTTACGGAGCGCCGACGGACGACGCGGCGGCGGAGAAGTACGTTCCCGTGTTGCTGTTCAACCGAGGCGAAACGGATTGCGAATCCTTTGCCGAACGGCTCGCCTCGCGCGAGATTGCCGTCCGGGCGGGACTGCATTGCGCGCCCGCCGCGCACCGTGCGCTCGGGACCCTCGAAACCGGGGGCGTCCGCGTCAGCCTCGGACGGGGCAACACGCCCGCCGACGTACAGTATTTCCTCGACGCGCTCCGCTGACCCCGCATGAAAAAGCACGTCCCCCAAAAATGGGAAACGTGCTTGGACATACGGTTCGTCAGTTCGCGTAGTACCCGTTATTCGACAGATAACTCTCGAAATTGCGGATATGCGTCTTGCGGGATTTTCCGTTGTAGACATACTTCGCGTTCGGTTCGCGCAGGCAGAACCGGCTGTACGTCACGGTCTTTGAGGCGGTACGACCCGCAATCGCGTCCTCCACCTGCGGGTCAAAGACATAGGAATCCTCGCCAATCTCCATTACGACCCAGAAATGCCCGGTCATTCCGCCGCCGTTCGCGGACGTCACGCCCTCGACATAGTATGTGTCAAGCCCGATGTAGCGGGTCATGGCGATAAAGAGCAACGAATAGCAGTTGCAGGTTCCCTTGCCCTCCTGGAGCGCTTGGTAGGCGCACTCCCAATACCCCTGCCGGGCGTGGGAAACGCGCTTATAGACCATGTGGTCGATGACCCAGTCGTAGCAGGCTTTGGTTTTGTCGTATGTATCCATTCCCGGAGAGAGGATTTCGCCGAGGACCTTTTCGATAGCGGCATTCAGCTCCGGCAGGTCCGTCCGATACGGGTGCAGTTCGACGGAATTGAGCAGATTGCGGATATTCCCCGCGACCGCGAGGACCACCGTTTCCTCCGTGAATCCGGGGGAAAGCGAAAGCGCCTTATCATAGGAAGAGTAGCCGTTCGCCGTCACGCACAGGTGCAGGTCGGAGGCCGTCATCGTGACGGAATAGACCCCGTTCGCGTTCGTTTCGCCCTCGGAATTCCCGGCGTACACCGTCGCGCCCTGGATAGGTTCGCCGTCCGTATCCGTCACGACCACCCGGAGGGTATATTCTTCGAGGGGGTCCGACGGCTCGTCCGGAACGACCGGAATGTCCGAATCCGTTCCGCTCACATCCGGTTCCTCCGGCTCCGGCGCGGACGTTTCCGGTTCGGAAACGGTCGGTTCGGAAACGGTAGGCTCGGAGACAGGGGGTTCGGAAACGGTCGGTTCGGATACCGTCGGCGCGGAACTTTCGTCGCCGCTGTTTTCCAGGATTTCGCGAATCGGCTCGTCCGGCTCCTCGGTCTGATGTCCCGACGGGACGGAAACCTCCGGCACGGAGACCTCCGGGCGCGTCATCAAAGACGCGGCGCCCTTCGGGCCGTCCTCCGGCAGGGCCTCCTCATCCTCGGCGGAAAAGCCCATCGTCGCGATAGAGACCGATAGCACCAGAATCGCGACGACAAGCGCCACGAGCATGACCAACGGCCGTTCCTTTATGTGTCCGTTCATACGTTTGAAAACTCCGATTTTCCTGACGTCTGTCGACGTCGTTTCTGCCAAAAATTGTTCTTGGTTTCTATAGTATAGCAAAATTCTTCCGCATTGTCAAGCGAAATTCTCAAACTTTGTACAGGACGCCACATTCCCCGTGGCGATTTTGGGCAATTCGACGGAAAACGCCCCTATTTTCCACCGTTTCCAAAGGAAAGGAAGGAATTTTTGATGAATGACCGAACCCTTTTGGTTTTCACGGGAGGCGACCTGCGTACGCTCGTCGCCGCCCGGCTTTTCGCGTCCGAAGGGCGACGCGTCCTGCTGACCGGCTTTGACCGGTACACCCCGCCCGAAGGACACGAGGAAACGCTGACGCAATTTGTCAGCCTGCCCGAACAGGCGCTTTCGCACGCGGACGTCGTCGTCCTGCCTATGCCGTATACGAAGGGCGGCGGGGTACTGTTTGCGCCGTTCTCCTCGTCGGAACTGCCGCTCGAGGACGTTTTCCGGCTTTCCGAGAGCGCGCGCGCCGTCTGCGGCGGGATGTTGCCGGAGGAGGACGAGCGGTTCCTCGATTACTGCGACGAGGCGATGCTGTTGCGCAACGCCGACGTGACGGCGGAAGGCGCGCTGGTCCTCGCGGCACAGGCGATGCCGATTTGTCTCAACGGTTCGCGCGTGCTTATCCTCGGCTTCGGGCGTATCGGCAAGCGGCTCGCGGTCAAGGCACGGGCGCTCGGTTGCAGGGTCACGGTCGCAGCGCGGAAGGAAAGCGACCACGCGCTTATCCGTATGTGCGGGCACGAGGCGGTCTCCTTCGGCGAACTGCCGTCCCGTCTGCCGGAAGCGGACGTGATATTCAATACGGTCCCGGCGGAAGTGCTCGCCCCGTCCGCGCTTGCGACCCTGCCGGAAGGTTCGACGGTTATCGACCTCGCGAACGCCGTCGAAAGCGGCAAACGGGTCCTGCAGGCGCCCGGCGTCCCCGGAAAATACGCGCCGGAAAGCGCCGGACGTATCCTGAAGGAAAGCGTCGAGCGCGCCCTGACGCGGCGCGGACTCCTCGAACGGAACGCATGAATCAAATGAAAGGAAGGAA
>CANQTR010000051.1 GCA_947626805.1 uncultured Clostridia bacterium | reverse complement strand
ACCGTCCGTCGGGTGTCTTTCGGCGTCGGTACGGAAAAGACTTTCCCGTTGCATTCCCCGAACGTTCAGAAGGTGGAAGTGGTCCGGGCCGGCAAGGTCCGTAGGGCCAAACTTTACTACCTGCGCGACAGAGTGGGCAAGAGTGCAAAGGTAAAGGAAAAAATCTGACTTTTGATGCAAGGCGCCCTTCTGTAGGGTGCAAAGCACCTCTTTGGAGGTGCTTTTCTTTCAAAAAAGGAGGCGAGCCGGGATGAAAACCGAAAAAAAACAACCGGAGAATACGCCCGAAGCGGAAAAAAACGAGTTTCAGTATATGTCCCTTTCGGAAACGGGAGAAACGGCGTCCCGGCGTGAGGAAACGGCCGAAACCGAGCCCGTCCTTTCGTGGGAACTGCTGACGGACGACGGGCGGAAGGCGGAAGGACCCGACGCGGCGCCTTCCCGCGCGAAGGAGCCCGTCCCCGAAAAGGACCCGGACGAACCGACGGCGGAGCCGGCTGAGGAGCCGATTATGGAACCGACTGAGGAACCGATTGCGGAGCCGATTGCGGCGTCGACGGCGGAACCGACCGAGGAACCGACGGCGGAGGACATCGCCGCGCTTCTCCGCGCGGAGGAATCCGCTTCCGCGCCGCCGGAACGCGACGACGGGCAGGCGGAGGAGCCGACCGCGTCGCCGTCCGCCGAAAACGCGGAAGGGTCACCGGAAGAACCGGCGGACGGGAGCGTTTCCGAACCGCTTTCGCCGGAGGAACGGCGGTTCCGGCGGGTGCGCGGGCTGTTCGATTACGTCGAGACATTCTGTCTCGCGCTTGCGGCGATGATTCTGCTGTTCCTGTTCGTGTTCCGCTATGTGGCGGTGGACGGCGGTTCGATGGAGCCGACGCTGCACGGCGGGGAGGAGGACCACACCTATTTCGAACTGCTCGGCGAATCGGCGCACGCCGACCGGCTCATCATCTCCGACTTCTTTTACACCCCGAAAACCGGGGATATTGTGGTCATCAGCAAGGAAGACCGGGGCGTGGAAACCATGGACTCGATTATCAAGCGGGTCATCGCGACGGAAGGGCAGACCGTGCGAATCAACTTCCGGACGTGGGAGGTCAGCGTCGACGGCGTGACGCTGGACGAGGACTATATCAACCGCATGGGCGGGGATATGTCCGACGGCTCGATGAATCAGTTCTACGGCGTCGACGAGAACGGCGTGTGCGAATTCACGGTCAGTCCGGGAAAGGTGTTCGTCATGGGGGACAACCGCAACAATTCCTCGGACAGCCGCATGATTGGCGAGCAGGACGTCGACCATATCCTCGGTCGGGTGCTCCTCCGTATCTATCCGTTCGACGAATTCGGCACGGTGTAACGCGTATGGACCGCGAAATCGTCTGGTATCCGGGTCACATGAACCGCGCAAAGCGGCTTATCCGGGAAAGTCTGCCGCTGGTGGATTTGGTCGTCGAACTGCTCGACGCCCGCGCGCCGCTTTCCAGCCGGAATCCGTCCTTCGCCGAACTGTTCGCCGGCAAGCCGTGCCTGACCCTGCTGACCAAATGCAGTCTTGCCGACCGGAACGAAACCGGGCGGTTCGTCAACCTGCTCAAGGGGAAGGACCGCGTGGTCCTGCCCATCGACTGCAAGACCGGCATGGGCGTGCGGAAGGTCGCCCCCGCCATTCGCGAACTGATGGCGGAAAAGTTGGCGAAATACGAGGCGAAGGGTATGAAGAAATCGCTTCGCGCGATGGTCGTCGGTATCACGAACGTCGGGAAATCCACGTTCATCAATACGTTCGCCGGCGCGAAGAAGGCGAAGGCGGAGGACCGTCCGGGCGTGACGCGGCGCAACCAGTGGATTGCCGCTCCCGCGATGGGGGTGGAACTGCTCGACACGCCGGGACTGCTTTGGCCGAAGTTCGAGGACCAGTCGGTCGCCCGAAAATTGGCGATGCTGGGGTCCATTCGGGACGAGATTCTCGACCGGACCGAACTCGCGTGCGCCCTGCTGGGTCTGTTGCGGGAAAAGTATCCGGACCTGCTTTCCGCCCGGTACAAGGTCGAATGGGCGGAATCGGACACGGATTACGAACTGTTCGAGCGCGTCGCGCGGAAACGCGGGTGGATTCGCGCCGGGGGCGTGGTGGACGAGGAGCGGGCGTGTTCCGTTCTGCTCGACGAGTTCCGCGCCGGGACAATCGGTCCGATGACGCTGGACAGCGTCTGAAAGGAGTCGCTATGGCGGGTACGTTGGATTGGTCCGCGGAGGACGGGTTCCGCACGGCGACGTTGCGGGTGTTTTGCGGCTGTGACGAGGCGGGGCGGGGACCTTTGGCGGGTCCGGTCTACGCGGCGGCGGTCGTCCTGCCGCGGGGGTTCCTGCCGGCGGGGCTGAACGATTCGAAAAAGCTCTCCGCCGCCAAGCGGGAATCGCTCTACGGGGAGATTTGCGCAAACGCGCTGTCGTTCGCGGTCGCCCGCGCCGAGGTGGAGGAAATCGAACGGCTCAACATCCTCAACGCCGCCCTGCTCGCGATGCGGCGCGCGGTCGACGGCTTGCGGGTCCGCCCGGACGGCGTGCTGGTGGACGGTCCGATTGCGCGGGGGTTCGACCTGCCCGCGATCCCCGTCGTCGGCGGGGACGGGAAATGCCCGTCGATTGCGGCGGCGTCCATTCTCGCGAAGGTCGAGCGGGACCGGTACTGTCTGGAACTTGACCGGCTCTATCCGCAATACGGGTTCGCCCTGCACAAGGGCTACGCGACAAAGGCGCACCGCGAGGCGATTCTGCGCTACGGTCCCTGCCCCGCGCACCGGCGGAGTTTCCTGCGCCGCCTGCTGGGGGAGGAAACGCCGTGAGAAGCGGCGAGGTCGGACGGCTGGGCGAACGGCTCGCGGCGGAATATTTGCGGAAGCGCGGGGTCCGCATTCTCGCGCGGAATTACGGCGTTCGGGGCGGGGAACTCGACCTGGTCGGTTTCTCCCGCGGCGGATTGCTGTTTATCGAGGTCAAGACCCGCACCGGCGCCGACTGGGGCACGCCGGCGGAGGCGATGGACCGGGAAAAATTGCGGCGCGTCGAACGTGCGGCGAACGCATTCGTCCGCGCGCATGTGCGGAACGGACGGGTGCCGGTGCCGGGTCTGTTCGGCGGGTACCGCATGCGCCGGGTGCGGTATGAACGGGTCGACGGCGTGGAAGTCTATTTGCGGGCGGACGGCAGTCCGTCGGAAATCAATCGAATCGAGGATATTGGTTATGAAATACGTCAGCACGCGCGCGCGGACTGAAGAGGCGCGGGAATACACGTCCGCGGAGGTCATCAAGCGGGGGCTTGCGCCGGACGGCGGGTTGTTCGTCCCGACTTCGGTCCCGCAACTCACCCCGGAGCGGCTGGACGCCATCGCGGAAATGTCCTATCCGGCGCGTGCCGCGGCGGTGCTGGGGCTGTTTTTGACGGATTACACGTCCGGCGAACTGCTGCACGCGGCGGAGGAAGCGTACGGGGCGGAGCGGTTTTCCGTCGTTTCGTCGGCGGGGACGCCCGCGCCGGTGTGCGCCGTCGGACAGACGGAAGTGCTGGAACTTTGGCACGGACCGACGAGCGCGTTCAAGGATATGGCGCTGCAAATCATGCCCCGCCTGCTGTCGCTCGCGCTGGAGAAAACCGGGGAAACGCGGGACGCGCTGATTCTCGTCGCGACTTCGGGGGACACCGGGAAAGCCGCCCTTGAAGGCTACGCGGACGTGCCGCGCGTGAAAATTCAGGTTTTCTACCCCGCAAACGGCGTCAGCCGTATCCAAAAGAAGCAAATGGCGACGCAAACCGGCGAAAACGTCAATGTCACCGCGATTCGCGGCAACTTCGACGACGCGCAAAACGGCGTCAAGCGCATTTTCTCCGACCCGGAGGTCGCGTCCGCGCTGGACGGGCGGGGGGTGTTCCTCTCGTCGGCGAATTCTATCAACTGGGGGCGGCTGGTCCCGCAAATCGTCTACTATGTGTCCGCCTATTGCGATTTGGTCCGCGCCGGACGCGTCAAGCGCGGGGAGCCGGTCGACGTGACCGTCCCGACCGGGAATTTCGGCAATATCTTCGCCTGCTGTCTTGCGAAACGGATGGGCTTGCCGATTGGGCGGATGCTGTGCGCGTCGAACCAGAACAACGTCCTGACGGATTTCATCAATACCGGCGTGTACGACCGGCGGCGGACGTTCTATCAGACGGTCTCCCCGTCGATGGATATCCTCATTTCCAGCAATCTGGAGCGGCTGCTGTGGCTGGTCGCCGGACCGGAGCGCTGCCGGACGTATATGGAACAGCTCGGGGCGAACGGGTTCTACCGCGTCGACGAGGAGGTACACGCGGCGATTCGGCAGGAGTTTTCCGCCTATTTCTGTGACGAGGCGCTGACGCGGGCGACCGTGCGGAAGTACTATGAAACCTACCATTACCTTTGCGATACGCACACGGCTGTCGCCCTTTCGGCGGCGGAACAGCACCGGAACAAGTGCAAGGACGACCGGAACCCGATGCTCGTCGCGTCGACCGCGTCGCCGTATAAATTCTCTCCGGCGGTGCTGGAAGCGCTGGGGGAGGACGCGCCGACGGACGGGTTCGAGGCGCTCCGCGCGCTGCAGAAACGCACAGGCGTCCCCGCGCCGGAACGGTTGCTCGCGCTCGAACACCTTGACGACCGTTTCACGCAAGTGATACTGCCCGACGAAATGAAAGCGTCGGTGCTTGCGTTCGGTTAAGGCGAGGGGAGCCGAACCCATGCCGGTTTTCGCCGGCTGATTCGCGCTCATGCTTCGGCAAAGCCCTTGACAATACCGGTTGAAAAACGAAAACCGCCGGGGGAATTCCCCGGCGGTTTGCGGAAGAAAGGGCGTTACCGGTCGGCGCGCTTGTTTTCGAAGGTCGCGCAGACGGTGTCGCCGCAAGTGCAGGCGGTGCAGGGTCCGACGCTGATGCGCTCGGCCGTGCAGTAGCACTCGCCGTCGTTGTGAATGCAGTTTTTGACACTGCAGGTGATGCCGCGAATGTGGTCCGGCACCCGCTTGTTGTCGCGTTCGAAACGGTCCATGATTTTTTTCTCCCTTTTGTGATGTCGTCTTTTTCGGACGTACATAGGATACCCGAAAGGAGCGGTTTTTATGTCCGTTTTCGCCATTGCGGATTTGCATTTGGCGCACACGATGAATAAACCGATGGATATTTTCGGTCCGCGCTGGGAGAATCACGTCGAACGCTTGCGCGAAAATTGGCTGGAAACCGTTTCCGACGGCGACACGGTCGTCATCGCGGGGGATATTTCGTGGGGCATGCGCATCGGGGAGGCGGAGGAGGATTTTCGGTTCCTCGAATCCCTGCCCGGGCGGAAACTGGTCCTCAAGGGGAACCACGATTACTGGTGGCAGACGATGAAAAAATTGCGGGAGTTCCGCGACCGTATCGGGGCGTTTTCGGTGGAATTCCTGTTCAACAACGCGTATGAGGCGGAGCAATTCGTGATTTGCGGCACGCGCGGCTGGACGCTGGAACCGGTCTACGGCGACGAGGACCTGAAAATCGTCAACCGCGAAACGGAGCGCCTTCGCACGTCCGTCCGGCTCGGAAAGCAACTGCAGGCGGCGCACCCGGAAAAGGAACTGCTGGTGTTCCTGCACTATCCGCCCGCCTACGGCAACTTGCGCTGCCGCCCGATTTGCGACCTGCTGTCGGAAAGCGGCGTGAAACGGGTGTTCTACGGGCATATGCACAACGCCGACCCGTCCCGTTTGGTGCGGCAAATCGCCGGGGCGTCGTCCGAGTTGATTGCGGCGGACGCGCTGGGGTTCCGCCCGGTGCGGATTCTGCCGTCGGTTTGACCGTTTTTTCGGGCGGATACGCGAAAAAAAGACCGTTTTCTTTCCGTTTTGCATATACTGCCTTTGAGCAAGAAAGCAAACGGAAAGGAACGGTTTTTTCATGCGGCATTTTGAGACTACGGCGGCGCACGGCGCGGAAACGGCGCGCTACGAGGGCGCCGTCAGCACGCCGATTTTCCAGACTTCCACCTACGCCGGGAGCGAGCGCTTTTCGTACAGCCGTTGCGACAACCCGACGCGATACGAACTCGAACAGACGGCGGCGTCCCTCGAACAGGGGAGCCGGGGGTTCGCCTTCTCCTCCGGGCTCGCGGCGATAAGCGCGGTGTTTTCCCTGCTGAAACGGGGGGAGCGGGTGCTGGTGTCCGACGATTTGTACGGCGGTACATACCGGCTCATCGAGCAGATTTGGTCCGGGTTCGGGATTTCCTTCGCGTTCTGCGATTTGCGGGATTTGGAGCGGGCGGAGGCGGAACTTCGCACGCCGACGCGCATGATTTTCGCCGAAACGCCGACGAACCCGATGATGAAGGTCCTGCCGCTCCGCGCGCTTTCGGCGCTCGCGAAGGCGCACGGGGCGCTGTTCGCGGTGGACAACACGTTTTTGACCCCGTACTACCAGCGCCCGCTGACGCTCGGCGCGGATATCGTCGTCCATTCCGGGACGAAATTCCTTTCCGGGCACCACGACGTCTGCTGCGGGTTGGCGGTCGTCGGGGAGGACCGGGAACTTGCGGACCGGATCGCGCTGATCCAGCGGACGCTCGGGAACGCCCTTTCCCCGTTCGAGAGCTGGCTGACCCTGCGGGGGATCCAGACGCTGCCGCTGCGCATGGAAAAGCACAGCGCGAACGCCCTCGCGGCGGCGAAATACCTTTCGGCGCACCCGCGCGTGGCGCAAGTCAACTATCCCGGTCTGCCGTCCCACCCGCAATACGGGTTGCTGCACGAACAGGCGAGCGGCGCGGGCGGCGTGCTGTCTTTCCTGCTCGCGGACGACCGCGTGCAGAGCGTCCTGCACGGCGGGAAACTGATTCGATTCGCGGAAAGCCTCGGCGGGACGACTTCGCTCATCACTTACCCGCAAACGCAGACCCACGCGTCCGTTCCCGCCGCCTTGCGCGAGAAAATCGGCATCACACCGCGGCTTTTGCGGCTCTCGGTCGGGCTGGAGCACCCGGACGACCTGTTGGAGGACCTGGAAACCATGCTGAAATGACGGTTACCACACCCGTAGGACGCGGTCGGTCCGCACGGCGCGTTCGACCAGCCCGTCCACGTCCAGTTTCGCTTCCTCGGCGCGGACGTCGTCGAGCGCGGGGCGGGTGTTCGGGTGGCGCGGCGTGAACAGCACGCAGCAGTCCTCGTACGGCAGGGTGGAAATCTCGAACGTGCCGATTTGACGGGCGCGGACGACGATTTCCTCCTTGTCCAGACCGATACACGGGCGGAGGACCGGCATCGTCACCGCGTCGTCGGTGGACGCGATGGAGCGCATGGTTTGCGAGGCGACCTGCCCGATGGATTCGCCGGTCACGAGCGCGACCGCGTCCGCCTGTTTCGCGAGCCGCTCGGCGCAACGCATCATGAACCGCCGCAACAGCAGGGTGAACAGCCGCTCGTCGCAAGCGGCGGCGATGGCTTGCTGGACCTCGGTCAGGTTGACGCTATGCAGGCGGACGGTCCCCGCGTATTCGGCGAGTTTGCGGGCGAGGGAGATGACCTTTTCCCGCGCGGCTTCCGAGGTATACGGGGGCGTTTCGAAGTAGACGGCGTCCAGTTCCGCCCCGCGCTTGGCGGTCATATACCCGGCGACGGGGGAATCTATCCCGCCGGACAGCAACAGCATCGCGCGGTCCTCGCTGCCGACCGGGATACCGCCCGCGCCGTGTTCGCGCACGCCGTGGACGACCGCCGCGCGGTCGCGAATCTCGATTGTGACGGTCACTTCCGGGTCGTGCACGTCCACGCGCAAACGCGGACAAGCCTCCAGCAGTTCCTCGCCGCACACGGCGCAAATTTCCGGGGACGTGAGCGGAAAACGCTTGTCGCTGCGTTTCGCCTCGCACTTGAAACTGCGGGCGGCGCCGACCAGCCCGTCCGCGTGTTCCCGCAACACGGCGCGGATGGCGTCCATGTCCTTTTCGCATTCCAGCCCCCGGCAGACGGTCGCGACGCCGAAGACCTTTTTCAGCAGGGCGAACGCGGCGTCCATATCGCTGCCCTCCGACCCGCGCACGAACAGGATGGACTGGGCGTACTCCGTTCGGAATTCGCCGTCCGCCTTTTTGAGCGCGCGCCGGACGTTTTTTTCCAGCAGTTG
The DNA here is from genome assembly GCA_947626805.1 of uncultured Clostridia bacterium. Classification (GTDB taxonomy): domain Bacteria; phylum Bacillota; class Clostridia; order Oscillospirales; family CAG-382; genus Coliplasma. The sequence goes on along the minus strand of CANQTR010000051.1, from coordinate 3,371 downwards.
GTTGAATTTGTTGCGGTTGAGCCCTTTCAGGACGATTTCGCCGTACTTGAGCAGAATGATTTCGTTTGCGTTCATTTTTGCAGTTTCATGCAGTCCCGCAACGCGTCGCAAAGGACCGCACATTCCTCCATCGTATTTTGCTCGGAAAAACTCAACCGAAGCGAGGTTTCGATTTCCGCGTCCGGCAGTCCGTAAGCCTTGAGGACGCGGTTGCCCTTTTTCCGCTCCCGCGCGGAGCAGGCGCTGCCCGCGGAAACGCAAATGCCCCGCTCGGACAGGAAATTGAGCGCCCACGCGCTTTGCACGCCGGGAATGCTCAGGTGCAACAGGTTCGGCAGGTGCGCGTCCGGCAGGTGGAAATGCAGTCCGCTGTCGTGCAGCCGGCGGAGGACTTCCTCCCGCATTTCCGCGACGCGGGACAAGCCTTCCCGGTCCGCGAGGACTTCCGCGCACGCCTCCCCGAACGCGGCGACGCCGGCGACGTTCTCCGTGCCGCTCCGAAGCCCGTTCTCCTGCCCGCCGCCGAGCAGCAGGGCGGGGAGCAGGTGCGCCCGCTTGCCGACGTACAGCGCGCCGACGCCCTTGAGCCCGCCGATTTTGTGCGCCGAGAGGGAGATGAGGTCGCAACAGGCGGACAGGCGGTCGTGCGGGATTTTCAGGAACCCCTGCACGTCGTCGCAATGCAGCAGCGCGTCGCTCCCGCATTCGTCGAGGATTCGGCGGACGCGCGGCAGGTCGTAGACCGCGCCGGTCTCGTTGTTCGCCCGCATGACGCTGACGAACGCGACCGGCGCTTCCGCGAGGAGGGTCCGCAACCCGTCGTAGTCCGGCACGCCGTTCACCGTCGAAAGCCGGCGCACCGTAAAGTCCTGCCGTTCGAGTTCCTGCAGCGGTTTTTCGACCGAGGGATGCTCGCTGTCCGTCGAAACGACGACCTTCGCCCGCTTGCCGCGCAATTTCGCGAGCCCGAACAGGGCTTGGTTGTTGGATTCCGTCCCGCCGCCGGTGAACAGCACCTCGCCGGGTTCGCATTTCAGCGCGCGGGCGACCTGCGCCCGTCCCGCGTCGAGCAGGCGCCGGGCGTTCATGCCGGCGGCGTGCAGGGAGGACGGGTTGCCGTATTCTTCGTAGGCTTTTGCCGCGGCGCGGAGGGCGCCGGGTCGGGGCGGGGCGGTCGCGGCGGAATCAAAGTACAGGTAGGGCATAACGTTGCGGTCGGTCTCCTTTTGTCGTATGCGTCCATTATATCGCGAAAAAGCGGTTTCGTCAACAAGAAATTCCGTTTGCGGGGCGGGAAAAAGGGGCGGTAATCTTTAACATTTTGTAAATTCTGCATTTTTTTGCGTCAGGTTTTGAACATTTCTATTTACAGATGAAAAAAAAGAGAGTATAATAGATGCAAGTCGGAATGCTTTTTCGATTTTATATAGATTTGACAGGGAAACGTACGACTGCCCGGAACGGGTTTGCTGAAATTTCTGACATTTCAATATGGAAATCGGGGAAGCATGGATTTGAAATACATGTGAAGGAGGCAAATCTATGGATGACCCTAAAGTGCTCGCGCTTGTCGTCGGTCTTGCCGCGGCAGTGATATTTTTCATCATCGGATACTTCATCGGGTACATCGCACGAAAGCGCTCCGCCGAGAAAGCGATTGGTTCCGCCGAAGCGGAAGCCGGTCGCTTGCTGGAGGAGGGGAAGAAGGACGCCGAGGCCGCTAAGAAGGAAATCCTCGTGGAGGCCAAGGACGAGGCGATTCGAATCCGCAACGAGGCGGAACGAGAGGCGAAGGACCGCCGCGTCGAAGTACAGCGGCAGGAACACCGGGTTTCCCAGAAGGAGGAAAACCTCGACAGGAAACTGGAAAATCTGGAGCGCAAGGAGGAACAACTCAGCCGCAAGGTGAAGGAAGTCGAGGCGGAACGCGAGGAAGTCGCAAAGCGCCTCGAAGAGCAGAACGAACTGCTCCAAAAAGTCGCGCAAATGACGATGGAGGAGGCGCGGGACGTGCTCATGGAGCGCGTCGAAACGGACGCCCGCCACGATATGGCGCTGCGGCTGTCCGAGCTGGAGCAGGAGTATAAGGATTCCGCCGAGGAAAAGGCGAAGAACATCATCGCGCTGGCGGTCCAACGCTACGCGGCGGACAGCGTTTCCGAACAGACGGTCTCCGTCGTGGACCTGCCCAACGACGAGATGAAGGGTCGTATCATCGGCCGCGAGGGGCGCAACATCCGCGCCATCGAAACGCTGACCGGCGTGGACCTGATCATCGACGATACGCCGGAAGCGATTGCAATCTCGACGTTCGACCCGGTCCGGCGGGAGGTCGCGCGGCTGGCGCTGGAGAAATTGGTGTCCGACGGGCGGATTCACCCGTCCCGCGTCGAGGACATCGTGGAGAAGTGCCGCAAAGAGGTGGATGTGGCGATTCGCAAGGCCGGCGAACAGGCGACCTTCGAAACCGGCGTCCACGGTCTGCACCCGGAGTTGATAAAACTGCTGGGGCGCATGAAATACCGCACGAGCTACGGGCAGAACGTCCTGCGGCATTCCATCGAAGTTTCCCTGATTTCCGGCATGATTGCGGCGGAATTGGGCGTGGACGTGGCGATGGCGAAGCGCGCGGGGTTGCTGCATGACATCGGCAAGTCCATGACCCACGAGGTGGACGGTTCGCACGTTCAAATCGGCGTGGACGTCGCGCGGAAGTATAAGGAGTCGAAGGAAGTCCTGCACGCAATCGAGGCGCATCACGGCGACGTGGAGCCGCATACCTATATTGCGATGATTGTGCAGGCGGCGGACGCGATTTCGGCGGCGCGTCCCGGCGCGCGGCGCGAAAACCTCGAAAATTACATCAAGCGGCTGCAGAAACTCGAAGAAATCGCCAATTCCTTCAAGGGAATCGAGAAGGCGTTCGCGATTCAGGCGGGTCGCGAGATTCGCATTATGGTCAAGCCGGACGAGGTCTCGGACGACGATATGATTTTCCTTGCCCGCGATATCGCGCGGAAGGTGGAGGCGGAACTGGAGTATCCGGGCCAAATCAAAATCAACGTGGTGCGTGAGACCCGTCAGAGCGAGTACGCGAAGTAACGGCGAGGCGCTTTTACCGACAGGAGGGACGCATTGAAAATACTGGCTATCGGCGACGTGTTCGGGAAAGCCGGCGTGGCGTGCGTCGCGGAGAAGCTGCGCGCGGTCCGCGACCGGGAGGGCGCGGATTTGACGGTCGTCAACGCGGAAAATTGCGCGCCCGGCAACGGCATGGACTACCGCGGGGCGAAAGCGTTGCTGGACGCCGGCGCGGACGTGCTGACCGGCGGGAACCACAGTTTGCGGCAGAGCAGCGCCTTCCAATTGAT
>CANQTR010000050.1 GCA_947626805.1 uncultured Clostridia bacterium | reverse complement strand
CTGTCGGGCGGCGGGGCGCACCAAGGGGTGCTCGCCTACGCGGCGGAGACCGCCTATCTTTCCGTGCAGGAATTGCTCGAACAGACCGAATCGGCGGGGCAGGAACCGTTTTACGTCCTGCTCGACGGGGTGTCCGACCCGCACAACCTCGGCGCCATCATTCGTTCGGCGGAGTGTGCCGGGGCGAATGGGGTCATCCTGCCGAAACGGCGCGCCGTCGGGGTCAACGGGACGGTCGCGAAGGCGAGCGCGGGCGCGGTATTCCACGTGCCCATCGCCCGGACGGCGAACCTCGCGTCCGCGCTGGAAACGCTCAAGGCGCACGGGGTGTGGATTTGGGCGGTGGAAATGGGCGGAACGCCCTACGAGGAGCAGGATTTTCGCGGAAAAATCGCGCTGCTGCTGGGGAGCGAGGGGGAAGGCGTTTCCCGTTTGCTCAAGGAGCAGAGCGATTTCCTGACCGGGATACCGATGTACGGGCAAATCAATTCCCTCAACGTTTCGAACGCGGCGGCGGTCGTGCTTTTCGAGGCGGCGAGACAGCGCAACCGCGTTGCGAAGGGGTAGGTGATACGGCTTGAACGAACAGAACGACGAATTGGACCTTTCCGAACTTCTACGGGAGGCGGACGAGGAAAACGAGGCGGCGCGCGCCTTGCAGGAGAAACGCGAGGCGGAAAAAGCGCGCCTGACCAAAACCATCATCGCTCCGCCGATTGGCGAGGAGGCGGCGAAACCGGAAAAACCGGAAAGGACGGGCACCCGCTCGCTCGACGCGGAAACGATTGAACTGATTGACCGCTACAGCACCCGCGAGATTCGCGACGAAAAGAGCGACACGCAGGAACTTCGCGAAGTGCTCGCCAAGAGCCTGCAGGGGGATAAACTGCTCGGCTATCTCGACCCGAACGCACAGACCGCCGCAAGACGGACGGAAAAATTGCGGGAGGCGATGCGGGACGCCGGGGACATCAGCGCCGAGGAACTGGAAAAACGGGTCGGGACGGACCCGTCGGCGCGCTTCTCGGACGAGGAGGAAACGCCGGACCCGGACCCGCTCGGTCAGACCGAAATGTTCCCGCTCGGCGATGAGATGACTCTCAAGGAGCGAAGGCGGGAGCCGCGCCCGGTCCCCACATTCGACCGGGATTACGAGGCGCTCGGGAAAAAGGTGGTCGAAAGCGGAATCCCCGGCGAGCCGGAGGACGACGCGCAACTCTCCTTCTTCCCGGAGGAAACCGACGTCGAGCCGCTCCCCCCGGAAATGGACGAAACCGACCTGAACCTCCGCCTCGCGTTCGACATGATGCAGGACGGCGACCGGGGGGAGGAGCCGGTCCGAAGGGAGCGGGTGCGGACCGGACGCGCAAAAGAGCGCCCGCTGCTGCTCTATACCAACCGCTCGCAAAACGTCGAAATCGGCGGAAAACTGTTGCGGGAGCGGCGGCTCGCCCTGTTGCGGCTGGGGCTTTGCCTGCTCGCGGGAATCCTGCTTTTCTGGGTGGAATTTTCCGGTCCGGACGGGTTGTTCGGCTCGCTGCTGAGCCGCGGGAGCGCGGGGTTGCGGCTGTATGTGCTGTTGGACCTGCAGGCGCTGTTCCTGTGCGCGCTCGCGGTGCTGCCCGCGCTGGTGCGCGGGGTGCGCGGGCTGTTCGCCGGAAAATTGGTGCCGGAAAGCCTGCTCGTGTGCGGTTTGGCTTGCATGGCGGTGTACGCGGGCGTGCTGGTCGTCGGGGAACCGGCGGCGGACTCGTTGCGGCTGTACGGACTGCCGCTCGGGTTCTGTGCGCTGTGCGCGGCGGCGTCGGATTTGCTTTCCGTGTCGCGGGATTTCCATGCGTTCCGCGTGCTGTCGTCCAATCGACCGAAGTACGTCGCGGAAAAGGCGGAGAACGTCGCCAAGGAATCCGAGGCGTTCGGGCGGTACCTGTATGAGGACAGCGAAATCTACACGGTCCGCCGCGCGGACTTCGTCGACGGGTTCGCCGAACGGGTCAGCGCGCGCCCGAAATATTACGACCTGCTGCATTTTCTGACCCCGGCGCTCTTGCTGTTGGCGTGCGTGCTGTGCGGTATCCTGCTTTGGCGGGGCGCGCGTGCGGACGAGGCGTTCCGCGCTTTCGCCGCCGTCGTCGCGTTTGCGACGCCTTCCGCCGTGTTCTTCCTGATTTCCCTGCCGCTCGCGTCGGCGACCCGCAAGGGAAAGAAGTGCTCGGGCGGGTTCATCGGCGGGAACATCGCGGAGGAGTACGCGATGGCGTCCGCCCTGTCCTTCGCCGATACGGAGGTTTTCCCGTCGAGCATGGTCAATATCACGAGCGTCAAGACCTACGGCGACTACCGTATCGATAAGGTCATTCCCGACGTGGCGCGGGTGTTCGCCTACCTCGGCGGTCCGCTCGCGCGTGTGACCGCGCGCATGATAGACGGGACGGTCGAAAAACCGACTTCCACGCGGGTCATCGAGAACGTCGCCGACGGCATTTGCGTCGCCATCGACGGGCGGCATATCTTCCTCGGCAAGCGGAGTTACTTGCGCCGCTACCGTTTCGACGCGCCGGTCGACCAGGGCGACGACGGGTACGAAAGCGGCGTCGGGTCGGTGATGTACGTCGTCATCGACGAGCAGCTCGCGGCGAAATTCTACGTCCGCTACCGCGTCAACCCCCGCTTCGACCAGCTTCTGCAGGACCTCTACCGGGCGGGAATGTGCCTCGGCGTCAAGACCATGGACCCGAACATCACCAACGAACTGGTCAACGCCTCCGTGCGCTTCCGCAAATGCCCGATTGCGGTGCTCAAGCAGGATTCGCCGGACGAAATCGCCGGGAATACCGCGCGCGCGGCGGGCGGTGTCGTCTGCAGTTCGTCGCTGCACAATTTCCTTCGGATGTTCTCCCTTTGCGACCGGGTGCGCCATGTGACGCGCTGCAACGCAATCGTTTCGGTTGTTTCCATGCTCCTTTCGGTGCTCGCGGTCGGATTTCTCGCGCTGACCGGCGATTTGGCGGCGTTCGGCGCGGGGCGCGCGCTGCTGTTCCAGTGCTGCTGGCAGGTGCCGGTGTGGGTGCTGTCGGTGCTGTTCCTGTAACGTCCGTTCGGGCGCGGTTTGTGAAAAAACGACAAAAATGCCACCGATAATTCTCCGCCCAAATCCAAAGAAATGGGCGAAAGGCTCTTGCATATTTTCGCGGAATCTTTTATAATAAAGATACGACTGGTATGATGTCTATGCGCGAGGCGCTACGGGGGGACGCCCCCCGGGAAAGAGGATACCCATATGATTTATTTGAAGAGAAAGAAAGTGCTTTTGTTGCTCGCGGGGGTGCTGTGTCTCGGAATGCTGTTCGCGGCTTGCGTTCCGAAGGGATCCCCGGACGAAAATATTTTCCGGGATATCATTTACACCTCCTCCGGACCGGAGAATCCGACGGCGGACGACGAGGCGCTCGCGTATAACGAGTACATGACCATTCATAAGGTCATCAGCATCACCCCGACCAACGTCGCCGTGTTCGGGCAACTGACGCAGGAGGCGATTGACGCGGGGGTGGATTCCGTCCGGGTCAGCGGCGGCGGCGGAACGACCGACGTGACGGAGGTCTGCTCGGAGGAATACTTCATCATTCCCTTCGACCTGCCGGGTACGAGCAAGTCCAACTACGCCGCGACGGCCATGAAGGGCGAGGAGGAAATCGGCGAACCGCTTTCCTTCACGGCTCCCTACGATTCCACGGCCGACACCCGTCTTGACGGCAAGGGCGTTTCCGTCGGGAACGAATCCCGCCTGTATTTCTCGACGTATCTGCAGGATTACCTGAGCGCGAAACTGTATACCGCGTCCGAGGTCAACCGTATCAAGTCCATGGTCGCGAGCACCTATACCGCGTATGCCAACCGCGCCAACGGCGCCGAAGTGGCGTTGATTTACGTGTTCCTGCCGGATATGACGACGATGGACCCGTCCGTGTTCCGCGCGGAGGACGTGGAGGAAAAGAACGAAAACCTGCTGACCCGCTATGAGCAGGTCGTCAGCGCCGTTCGCGGCACCCGCGCGCAGGTCGTCGATATGAAGGAAATCCTGCAGGCGGAACTGGACGGCGGCAAGTCCATCTACGATTTGTATCGCCAAACGGACAGCCACCCGACGGAGTACACGTCGTTCCTGATGTACCGCGAGGTCATTTCCCGTATCGCCGCTATCGACGAGGACGTCGTTCCGCGCACGATTGACGATTTCACGAGCAAGACGGACGTCCTGAGCAAGGGCGGCGACTATGTGACGTACCGCGAACTGGACCCGGACGTCATCACCGAAAAAATCACCCTTTTGGAACCGAAAACCCCGTATCAGAAGGCGGTTTCGGGTCTGAAACTGTACAGCGACCCGGAGGGCGGCGACTATTCGCTGTTCACGTCGGTGGACGCGAACGACGGGATTGACGGCGCCGCGGAACGCACGCTGGTCACAACCGACAGGACGCCGTTGCCGAACGTGCTGGTCTATCGCGATGAGAACGCGGTAGCCGCGTCGCTGCTGCTCGCGGATTCCTGTGACCAGACGATGCTCGCCCGTTCGGGGGACTACACAATCAGCTTGACGGACGCCGCACAGTACCGCGATAAGGCGGAAAAGAAGAACGTCATGGACAGTATCGTGGTGTTTGTTTCCGAGTCGAACCTCGCGTCGGCGTTCGACGGCATGGCGGCGGGCTAAGCGTTCGCGCTTGTCCCAATCAGCCGCCGCGACAGACGGTCGGCGTGCCATTGAAAAATCGCTAAAAAACGGACAGGGAAGTTTCTGTCCGTTTTTTGCGCGCAAATTTTTTGCGTCATGCCGATTCGACCCGTACAAGCGCAAAATTTTGCTTTTTTTGTTCCCAAAGGAAAAGTTTTTGAAGGGTTTTCAGGGGGAATTTTTTCAAAAAGTCCCCCTGAATGGGGTTTGGGGCAAAGCCCCAATGGAACGGAAACCGGGACAAAGCCCCGGAAACACAAAAGGCACAGGTTTCCCTGTGCCTTTGGCGTTTCTTCGGTGGTTTATGCCTTACGCTTGCGGAGAAGGTGCGCGACCAACGCGCAAACGCCGTAAAGCGCGAGGTACGCGAGCGTCGCGAAAAAGTAGTACCCGACGTAATCCTGCATATCGAGGTTCGCGCTGACGACCAGCGATTGCGAAACCAGCACGACCGGGACGAACAGCAAGAGGATGTGCAGGAACCGCTTCGCGGCGGACGGCAGGGCTTTCGGCAGAAAGACGCAAAACGAGAACCCGAACACCGCCGACGCGAGGAACAGCGTTCCGAACGTGGAAAGCAGGTCCTCCGCAAGCGGAACAAGCACTTGCGTCCCGTCCGACACTTTCGCCGTCATCAGAAAAACCTCAAAAAACGACCCGACCGTGTAGAAACAGAGCGTACGGAACGCGGAAACGGCGAGGAAACGGTTCCGCGAGGCGGGGTCGAGCTTGCTCATTCCGCAAGGAACGCCTTGGACTTTTCGGAAAGCAGCGCCGGGTCGAGGGAGGCGGTCACAAGGCAGTCGATGTTGTTGAGCCGGGTGATTCGCTCGGCTTTTTCGAGGAAACATTCGAGTTCGTCGATTCGGTCCTCGCAGATGGCGTAGGCGCCGTCGATGAAAATCTCCGTGATGTCATAGTTTGCGGCGAGGATTCCGCAGAGGAACCCGTACAGCATATCCCCGTTGGTAATGCCGTATTCCTCCGCATTGACCAAACGGGCCTGATACTTCAGGTCAAAGGTCAGTTTTCTGCCTTTCTCGATGCAAACGATGGAGCCGTTGGACTCCCCGCAGACCCGGTTGACCTCCTCGATGAGGGCCTTGGTCTTGCCCGTACCTTTGACGCCTGCTAACAGTTTCATAAGTATACTCCTTTGCTTTTATTACGGGGGCGTTCCCCGCTTTTTCCTTTTTTATTGCACGGTTTTGAGCTGCTCTTCGAGCGACGCGCGCTGCTCCTCGTAGCCCGGTTTCCCCAGCAGGGCGAACATGTTTTTCTTGTACGCCTCCACGCCGGGCTGGTTGAACGGGTTGACCCCGAGCAGGTAACCGCTCGCGGCGCACGCCAATTCGAGGAAGTAGAGCAGTTCCCCGAGGGTGCGGGCGTCCTTCGCGCCGTAGCGAATCAGCAGGGTCTCCGTCCCGCCCTGTTCGTGGGCGAGCAGGGTGCCGAGCATGGCTTTCTTGTTGACGCGGTACATCGCCTCGCCCGCGAGGTAGTTGAGCCCGTCGGCGTTCTGTTCCTCGTAGGGCACGTTCATGTCGCGGGAGGCGGGGTGCGCGAGCGTGCAGACGGTTTCAAACAGAATCGGCGCGCCGTCCTGCAGGAACTGCCCGAGGGAATGCAGGTCGGACGAATAGACCACCGACGCGGGGAACAGCCCCTTCTTGTCCTTGCCTTCGCTTTCGCCGAACAACTGCTTGTACCACTCGCCGAGGAAGCGGAAGGAGGGGTCGTAACTCGCGAACACCTCGACCTTCTTCCCGCGTTCGAGCATCAGGTTCCGCAAAACCGCGTAACGGTAGGCGTCGTTGTCCAGCCCCGCCGCGAACAGCGCTTCGCGTTCCGCCGCCGCGCCCTCCAGCAGGGCGGCGACGTCGATACCGGCGCACGCGATGGGGAGCAGCCCGACCGGGGTCAGCACCGAGAACCGCCCGCCGACGTCGTCGGGAATGACGAACGTTTCGTACCCCTCGTTTTCCGCCAATCTCCGCAACGCCCCGCGGGACCGGTCGGTCGTCGCGTAGATGCGGGACGCCATCTGTTCGGGGGTGTAGCGCTTGGAAAGGTATTCCCGGACGATGCGGAAGGCGATGGCGCTTTCCGTCGTCGTGCCGGATTTGGAAATGACGTTGACGCTCACGTCCCGCCCGTCGCAAAGCTCGAGGACGTTTTTCAGCTCCTCGCCGTTGAAGGAATTGCCGATGAAGTAGATGTCCGGGGTGTTCTTGCGCTTGCCGTTGTAGTACGCGCCCTGCAGGAATTCGATGACGGCGCGCGCGCCGAGATAGGAACCGCCGATGCCGACGACCAGCAAAACGTCGCTCTCCCGGCGGATTTTTTCCGCCGCCGCCCGGATACGGGCAAATTCCTCGCGGTCGTAAGCGACCGGCAGGTCGACCCAGCCGAGGAAATCGCTCCCGGCACCGCTCCGTTCGCGGATAGCCTTGTCCGCTTGCGCGAGGCGGTCGCGAAACGCCTGCACGTCCGCGTCCGTCACGCTCCGAAGATGGGAATACTGAAATGCAATCATGGGGAAATACCGTTTGTCCTTGTCGATTTACTTCTTTCCCTTTTATTATACACGACAAAACCCCGCTTGTCAATCACCAAACGCCGAATATGTTTGTTAAAATTCTTCCGAGCAGGGTGACGAACCCGATTTTTTCCACGTCCGCCGCCGCGGTGACCGGGACCGACGCGACCGGCTCGCCGTCCCGTAGGAACCGAACCGTCCCGACGACCTGCCCGGCGCGCACCGGGGCGTCGACGGCGTCCGGCAGGGAGAGTTGCTGGGTCAGTTCGCCCGCCTGCCCTTTCTCCATCAGCAGGGGCGGGACCTCGCAGGTCAAGGGGACCGTGTCGGCGACTCCGCGCGCGACCGGAAGGGACGGGGGCAGTTCCGCCGTCGGCGTCGTCAGGGTGTAGTTGGCGAACCCGAAGTCCAGCAGCTGCTTGGCGAGGGCGAAACGGTCGTCGCTGGTCGGCGAACCGAGCACGACGGCGATGAGCTGCATACCGTTCCGCGCGGCGGTGCCGGACAGGCAGTAGCCCGCTTCGGAGGTGAAGCCAGTCTTCATGCCGTTCGCCCCCTGGTAGAACCGAATGAGCTTGTTGGTGTTCGCAAGCCCGAACGCTCCGTCGCGGATGCTGTCCATCCAGATGGTCGTGTAGTTGAGGACGAGCGGGTGCTTGAGCAGTTCGCGGGTGGTCAGGGCGACGTCCCGCGCGCTCGAATAATGCCCTTCGATTGGGAGCCCGTTGGTGTTGACGAAGTGGGTGTTGGTCAGTCCGAGGGCGTCGGCTTTCTCGTTCATTTCGGCGATGAACGCCTCCTCGCTGCCGAAAACCGCCTCGGCGAGGGCGACCGTGGCGTCGTTTGCGGAAACCACGATGAGGGATTTGAGCAGGTCGTCGACGCTCATCTGCTCGCCGGGTTCGAGGAACACCTGTGACCCGCCCATGGATGCGGCGCGGTCGCTGACCGTGACGGTATCCTGCAGCGACAGCCGCCCGCCGTCGATTGCCTCGACAATCAGCAGGGTCGCCATGACTTTCGTGACGCTCGCGATGGGGAGCTGGTCGTCCGCGTTGCTTTCAAACAGCACCCGACCGGTTGAGGCTTCCATAAGCAGGCAGGATTTGTGCGGCAGGGAGGTCGAGAAGGTCGCCGCCGGGACGGCGTCGCGGTACCAGTATTCCTCAAAGGCGAAGGAGAAGGGGTAGAGCGAGGCGCTTTCGGTCGCGCTGACCGGGAAGGCGGCGAGCGGGAGCAGCAGGAGGAGCGGGAGGAGCAGTGCGAGCAGGCGGTGGAAACGGGTCATGCGGAAAGTCCGTCCTTTCTTTGGATTCAATTCCTTCCATTCTATGCGCCCGACGCGAAAAAATTTCAAAAAAGCCTTTACAAACGGCGAATTTTCCTGTATCATAGGGAAAAGAGGTTTGGAAAGGCGGTAAAAACAATGGGACAGCAGACGGTGCTGGTTTTGGACTTCGGGGGGCAGTATAAGGAACTGATTGCGCGGCGGGTGCGGGAGCAGCGCGTGCATTCGTTCATTCTGCCCGGCGACACGCCTGTCGAGCGTATCCGGGAAATCGACCCGATTGGAATCATCTTCACGGGCGGTCCGTCGAGCGTGTACGGCGAGGGCAGTCCGGACGTGGACGGCGAGATTTTCCGGCTGGGCATTCCGGTGCTGGGCATCTGCTACGGAATGCAGTTGATGTGCCACAAGCTCGGCGGCGAGGTGACCCAGTGCAGCGTGAGCGAGTACGGCGTGACGGACGCGGAACTGGTCGTGCGCGACAGCCCGCTGTTCGCGGGGCTGGACCGAGAGCAGACGGTGCTGATGAGCCACACGGACTATGTTTCCCGCCCGCCGGAGGGGTTCCGCGTGACCTCCCGGACGGCGCATTGCCCGGCGTCGTCGATGGAGAACGCGGAGCGGAAGCTGTACGGCGTGCAGTTCCACCCGGAGGTCGTCCATTCGGTCCACGGGAAGGAAATCCTGCACAATTTCCTGTTCGGCGTGTGCGGCGCCGCCGGCGATTACGATATGCGGGGATATATCGCCCGGCAGGTCGAGCTGGTGCGGGAGCAGGTCGGGAAGAAACGGGTGATTCTCGGACTTTCCGGCGGCGTGGATTCGTCGGTGTGCGCGGCGTTGCTCGCGCGTGCGCTGCCCGGACAGGTGACCGGTATTTTCGTCGACCACGGCATGATGCGTAAGAACGAGGGGGACGAAATCGAGCAGGCGTTCCGCGGGCGGGAAATGCGGTTCGTGCGCGCGGACGCGTCCGAGCGGTTTTTGTCGAAGCTTGCCGGCGTGACCGAACCCGAGCAGAAACGCAAAATCATCGGCGCCGAGTTCGTCGCGGTGTTCCGGGACGAGGCGGAAAAAATCGGCGGGGCGGAGTTCCTCGCGCAAGGCACGATTTACCCGGACGTCATCGAGTCCGGCGGCGGCAGCGCCGCGACGATTAAGAGCCACCACAACGTCGGCGGTCTGCCGAAGGACAACGGGTTCGACGGGGTGGTCGAGCCGTTGCGGGGACTGTTCAAGGACGAGGTCCGCGCGGTCGGGCGGGAGCTTGGTCTGCCGGATTACCTGGTCGACCGTCAGCCGTTCCCCGGTCCGGGGCTCGCGGTGCGTATCATCGGCGAAATCACGCGGGAGAAACTGGAAATCGTGCGGAACGCCGACGCAATCGTGCGGGAGGAAATCGGAAAACTGGAGCACCGCCCGAGTCAGTATTTCGCCGCCCTGACGAATATGCGCGCGGTCGGCGTGATGGGGGACGGGCGGACCTACGATTATGCGGTCGCGGTGCGCGCGGTGGACACGGACGACTTCATGACGGCGAAATTTTCGATGTTGCCGCTGGAGGTGCTTGCGAAAATCTCGCGCCGCATTACGAACGAGGTCGCCGGCGTGAACCGCGTGCTGTACGACATTTCGGATAAGCCCCCGGCAACGGTGGAGTTCGAGTAAAAGGCGAATAAATGATATATCTTAAAAAACTTACCGTTTCTGACGGCGAGGATATCTACGAAATGATGCAGGAAATTCCCGCGGAAGAAAACGGGTTCAAAAATCCGGTGTATGGAAAAAACTATGACGGATATCTTGAATGGCTGAAAAAAGCCGCCGAGGGTGCTGAGCGGGTCGGCATTGTCGACGGCTGGAAGGTTCCGGAAACGCTGTTCTGGCTCTATGACGGTCTCCGTCCCATCGGCTTCGGCAAGATTCGGCACCTGTTGACCGACGCTTTGAGGGCGGCAGGCGGCAGCATCGGGTATGCGATTCGTCCGTCAGAGCGCAAAAAGGGCTACGGCAACAAAATCGTAGAGCTTTTGGTAACAGAGGCGCGAAAAATGGGCGCCGAAATCCTTTTGACCGTTCACAACGGCAACGAAGCCTCGCTCAAAGCCGCTCTGAACGCCGGAGGCAGAATCGCAAAAACCGAGAGCGGCAGATATTATATCGAATTTTAATCATCGGCAGGGAGAAAAAGAGGATAAGCAGAGGGCAGGATACCTGATAGAATGAGGATACTACATATCATTTTGTGTCAAACAAAATCAAAATTCCTAAGCGAAAACAGTTCATATCTGTTTTGCACTTAGGAATTCGAGTGAGCCCGAAACGTCCAATCGAAAAACCCTTCGCTGTGGGGAACACGGCGAAGGGTTTTTGTTGCCCGTCAGGGGGTGTTTTTCTTTTTCCTGGGCTCGGGGAGCGAATCGTATACGGTCAGGAACAGTTCCCGAAGGAATTCCCGGTTGTCGACGTCCTCGACGAGCAGCATTTCCTTCGCGCCCGCATACGGCAGTTCGTAGACCGGCGCCGGTATCAAGGCGACGGCGGACGGGGTGGGCTTTACGAGCAGACGGTTGTCATAGATGCCGCCGATGAGTTTGCCCCGAAGATAGAGGAGGTATTCCCCCATCATCGCACGGTAGGAAATACCGTCCAGACCGTTCAGCTGGTCTAAAACAAAGTTCAGATAGTTCTTGTCGGAAGCCATTGGACACCTGCCTTGTCGTTTTTTTTGATTGGGAAACAAAAAAGTCACGGCAAGCCGAAAAGACTTGCCGCGACACTGGGGTGGGAGATCGGACTCGAACCGACGACCCTCAGGGCCACAACCTGATACTCTAACCAGCTGAGCTACACCCACCATATTGCGTTTTTTCCCGCGGCGCGAACCCGTAGCGCGGAAACCGGGACCGAACCGGCGCCTTCCGGCGCAGGCGGTGCGGCCCCGTCCCTCTTTGGCGCGTCTTGGGGGACTCGAACCCTCGGCCTACTGCTTAGAAGGCAGTTGCTCTATCCGGCTGAGCTAAAGACGCATCA
>CANQTR010000049.1 GCA_947626805.1 uncultured Clostridia bacterium | reverse complement strand
CGCCGGACGCGCCCGAAAGGAACGACCGAACATGAAACAGCTCGACCACCCCTATGTCTGCGAAGGCGGTTTCCTGCAAACCGAGGAGAACCGCTTTTATACCTCCACCGCCGAGGGTCTGCGCGCCGCCATGGAAAACGGCGTCATTCTCGAAGGGCGGAGTTTCCTCTGCGACAGCGACCGCAACCTGCACGTCGCCGTCGGTCCCTTTCGGGGCGTCATACCGCGGGAGGAATGCGTCTACGCGAAGGACGCGGAGGTCAAGGACATCGCAATCCTTTCACGGGTCGGCAAACCGGTCTGCTTTCGCGTCACCGACCTGCACACCGACGGGGAAGGGCAAATCGTCCCGCTCCTCTCCCGCCGGGAAGCCCAGCGGGAATGCGCCCACCGCTACGCCGAAAAACTGTCCGCCGGGGACGTCATCGACGCAAAAGTGACCCATCTCGACCCGTTCGGGGCGTTTTGCGACATCGGCTGCGGGCTCGTCGCGCTCATGCCAATCGACTGCATGTCCGTTTCCCGTATCAACCACCCCCGCGAGCGGTTCGCCGTCGGACAGCACATTCGCGCGGTCATTCGCCGCCCCGCCGACGAGACCGGACGCATCACCCTCTCCCACCGGGAACTGCTCGGCACCTGGGAGGAGAACGCCTCCGCCTTTTCCGCGGGACAGACCGCCGCGGGTATCGTCCGCAGCGTCGAATCCTACGGCATCTTCGTCGAACTGACCCCGAACCTCGCCGGGCTCGCCGAATACAAGACCGACGTCCGCGTCGGTCAACACGCCGCCGTCTACATCAAAAGCATCCTGCCGCAAAAGATGAAAGTCAAATTGGCAATCATCGACGTTTGCGAAGGGGACGGCGTGATGAACGCCTACCGCTACCCCGACGCGAACCACCTCGACTACTGGCGCTACTCGCCCGACTGTTGCGAAAAGGTCATCGAAACGGTGTTCGAGGACCAGACGGTCCCGAACGGGTAAGGCGAATTTGCGACTCAAAACACGAAGTCGAACTCCACCCCGTACATTCGCACGGTGTTCCCCTCGTCGACGCCCGCGTCCTCGAGTGCCTGAATGACGCCCTTCTCCCGCAAGACCTTCTGGAAGTACTGCAGGGACTCGTAACTGTCGAAATCCGTCCGGTCGATGAGCTTTTCCAGCCATTCGCCCGTGACCTCGAACAGGTCGCCGCTCCGCCGGACTTCGACCCGATAGTCCTCCCGTTTCGGGGCTTCGGGGGTAAATGCCGGCTCGTAGACCTTGATGGGTGGCAGTTTTTCCAGTTGACGGACGGTCGCGCGCATCAGCTCGTCCACGCCTTCCCGAATCTCCCCGGCGATCAGGTAGAGTTCCCACCCCCGCGCGTCGGCGTAGGCGCGAATCTCTGCAAGTTTCGATTCGTCGTAACCGAGGTCGAGTTTGTTGCCGACCAGTATTTGTGGGCGGGACGCAAGCGACGGGCTGTACTTCTGCAATTCCTCATTGATACGCAGGATGTCCTGCAGCGGGTCCTCCCGCTCCGAGCCGGAAACGTCGAAGAGGTGCAGCAAAAGCCGACAGCGGTCGACGTGCCGCAGGAAATCGTGCCCCAGCCCCGCGCCCTCCGACGCGCCCTCGATGAGCCCCGGAATATCCGCCGCGACGAACGTCTTGCCGTAGGCGGAAATCACGCCGAGGTTCGGGGCAAGCGTCGTGAAATGGTAATTCGCGACCTTCGGTTTGGCGCTGCTGATGACCGAAAGCAGGGTGGACTTCCCCACGTTCGGGTAGCCGACGAATCCCACGTCCGCGAGCATTTTCAGCTCCAGTTTCAGTTTCCGTTCCTCGCCGGGCAGACCTTCCTTCGCGAATCGCGGCACCTGCCGGGTCGCCGTAGCGAAATGGGTGTTGCCCCAGCCGCCCCGACCGCCCTTCGCGGCGACGAACCGCTCGCATTCGCTCATGTCCTGCATGACCAGCCCCGTTTCCGCGTCCCGAATGACGGTTCCCGGCGGGACCGAAATCACCAAATCCTTCCCGTACTTCCCCATGAACTTGCGGGACGCCCCGTCGCACCCGTCCTCGGCGAGGAATTTGCGGTGGTAACGGAAATCCAGCAGCGTATTCTTCCCCTCGTCCGGGACGAATACGACGCTCCCGCCCTTTCCGCCGTCCCCGCCGTCCGGTCCGCCGTGCGAAACGTATTTTTCCCGCCGGAAGGAAACGCAGCCGTTCCCGCCTTTCCCGGCTTTGACAAAAATTTCCACTTGGTCCATGAACATGGCGCGTTCCTCCCGTTTTCATCAAAAAATCGCCCTTGCCTTCAAGCGAAAAGGGCGATTTTTCCGTCTGTTTTCGGTTGCTTTCAGTTCGCGTCGGCGGAAAGCACGCAAACGCACTTCCGTCCACCGGCAATCGGCTTGAATTTGACGACGCCGTCGACGAGCGCGAACAGCGTGTCGTCCGAACCGCGTCCGACGCCTTCGCCCGGATGGATGGAAGTCCCGCGCTGACGAACGATGATGTTGCCCGCGACGACCTTCTGACCGTCCTGTTTCTTCACGCCGAGCCGCTTGGACTCGCTGTCACGACCGTTCTTGGTCGAGCCGACGCCCTTCTTATGTGCAAAGAATTGCAACGATAAGCGAATCATGAGAATCAACTCCTTTTCATTTGATAGACCTGTAAACCGTTTTCCGCCGCCTCACAGACGGCGCACCCGGACGTTCTCCGGGTATTGCTCCTCCAATGACCGCAACTCCGCGCAGAACGCGCGAAGCAGCGTTTCCGCTTCCGCGCACCGGTCGGTCAATCGGTAGGAAAGCGCCGCGCCCGCTTCGTCCGCAAGGACTTCCGCTTTCGCGCCGAAAGCCTCCGCGGCGTTGCAGACGAGATTCGCCATCGCGCTGACCGCGGCGCAGACGATGTCCGCCCCCGCGCCGGCGAAACCGGCGTGCCCCGCAAGGGTAAAGCCGGTCATATCCTTCGCGAATTCCGCACGAATCATGGCGCGCCCCTCTCAACCGTTGATTGCAAGGATTTGGAGCTTGGTGTAGGGCTGACGGTGACCGATGTGTTTCTTTTCGTTCTTCTTGGGCTTGTACTTCAGCACATGAATTTTCTTGCCCTTGCCGTTCTTGACGACGTTCGCCGTCACCGTCGCGCCTTCGACGGTCGGCGCGCCGACCTTGAAACCGTCGGCGCCGGAAACCGCAAGCACCTGGTCGAAGGTGTAGGTACTGCCTTCCTCCACGCCGAGTTTCTCGACGAAAATCACATCGCCTTCGGAAACCTTATACTGTTTTCCGCCGGTCTGAATGACTGCATACATATTCGAATATCCCCTCACTTTCCGGAAGTCTCGCTGTCCGGGGCATGCGCTTTTTTTCGCGCAATTTGAAAAGCCTCCTCACAAGCGGCTCTCTATTATACCACACCGAAAACGGGTTGTCAACCCTTTTCGGCAAGGTTTTTCCCGATTTCCGCGGTTTTTTCGGCGGAAAGCAGGCTGTCGACGTACTGCCGGGCGGCGCGGGCGGACCGCGACGCGCGCGAAAGGACGAACCGCTCCGCCCCGGCGAACAGCGTTTCCTCGTCGACGTCCAGCCCCGCGTCCCGCGCGAGTTGCGAAACGATGGCGAGGTAGGTCGGCTTATCCGGGCGGGAAAAGGTCAGCGTGACGCCGAACCGCTCGGAAAGCGAGACCAGTTCCTGCATCGTATCGTTGCGGTGCACGTCGTCCCCCTCGCGGTCGGAGAAGCGTTCCCGGACGAGGTGCCGCCGGTTGCTGGTCGCGTAAATGACCGCGTTGCGGCTTTTCGCCGAAACCGACCCCTCCAGCATCGCCTTGAGGGCGGAAAAATTGTCGTCCTGCCGTGAAAAGGACAGGTCGTCGACGAACAGCACGAATTTCAGCGGGTTGCCGTTCAGCGCGTCCATGACGCGCGGCAGAAAATGTAACTGCTCCTTGCGGAATTCGAGGATACGAAGTCCCTCCCCCGCCAATTCGTTGACCGCCGCCTTGACCGTCGAGGATTTTCCGGTCCCCGCGTCGCCGGTCAACAGCAGGTTCGCGGCGGGCTTGCCGTCGAGCAGGGCGCGCAAATTCTGCAGAATGACCCGCTTTTCCCGCTCGTACCCGACCAAATCCCGCAACCGGACCGGGTCCGGGCTTTGCACCGGGCGAATCTCCCCGTCCTCGTCCAGCCGGAACATCCGGTGGAACGCGTACATCCCGTAGCCGTACACCCCGATACGCCGCACCCGCTCGCGGTAATCCGCCGCGAGCGCGTCCGCCGACGCGGGGTCGACCGTCCAGAGCGGCAGGACCTCCTGCACGCCGTGCGACCATTCCCGCGAACCGAGCAGGTCCCCCGGCGTCAGCGCGGCGAGCGACCGCAGCGTTTCCAGTTCCGCGCGGACGCTGTTTTCCATCGCGTCCGGCGGGGTCTTTCCGGCGGCGACGCAACGCACATAGGGGTTTTCGTCGCCGAACGTCAATTCCCGCACATACGCGGTCCAATCGCTTTTTCCCGCGCGGTACAACGCGGAAACGAACCCCGCGACAGCGTCCGCCGCCTCCGCCTCCGAAAGCCCCGCAAGCCCGGCGAGGCAACCGTCCAACGCCCGCACCGCCGGGTCCTCCCGCAACGCGCGGAACACGCACAGCCCCCGCAAACGGGCGGCAAGACAGGCAAGCGACTTGCGTTCCATACGCCCGTTATCCCTCCGTCCGCAGGACCGCGCCGGACGCGCCGCTGCTGACCAAAGACGCGTAGCGCTTGAGGTAGCCGGTCAGTTCCTTCTTCTTCGGCACGAACGAGGCGCGCCGCGCCGCGAGCGTCTGCTCGTCGACCAGCAGTTCGATACGGTGGGCGGGAATGTCGATACGGATTCGGTCGCCCTCGCGGACCAGCCCAATCGGTCCGCCGCTCGCCGCCTCGGGGGAAACATGCCCGACGCACGCCCCGCGCGTCGCGCCGCTGAAACGCCCGTCGGTAATCAACGCGACGCTGTTGCCCAGCCCCATGCCCATGATTGCGGAGGTCGGGTTGAGCATTTCCCGCATGCCCGGACCGCCTTTCGGACCTTCGTAACGAATCACGACGACGTCGCCGGGGCGAATCTTTCCGCCGTTGATAGCCGCTTGCGCGTCCTCCTCGCAATCGAACACCCGCGCGGGACCCTCATGCACGAGCATCTCCGGCAGCACGGCGGACCGCTTGACGACGCAGCCGTCCGGCGCGAGGTTGCCGCGCAGCACGGCGATACCGCCGGTCTCGCTGTACGGCGTTTCGATGGGACGGATGACCTCCGGGTCGAGGTTTTCCGCGTGCGCGATGTTTTCTCCGACGGTCTTTCCGGTCACGGTCCGGCAATCCGTATGCAGCAGACCGCGTTTGGACAGTTCGTGCATGACCGCGTACACCCCGCCCGCCTCATCGAGCTGGTCGAGGTAGGTGCGCCCCGCCGGCGCGAGGTGGCAGAGGTTCGGGGTCCGCTCGCTGATGGCGTTGGCGTGGTCGAGGTCGATGGAAATGCCGCACTCGTTGGCGATAGCGGGCAGGTGGAGCATGCTGTTCGTCGAACAGCCGAGCGCCATATCGACGGTCAGGGCGTTCTCGAACGCGGACGCGGTCATCACGTCGCGCGGACGCAAATCCTCCCGCAACAGCCGCATAATTGCCATGCCGGTGCGCTTTGCGAGTTCCAGCCGGGCGGAATACACCGCCGGGACCGTCCCGTTCCCGCGCAACGCCATGCCGAGCGCCTCGGTCAGGCAGTTCATGGAGTTCGCCGTATACATCCCCGCGCAGGACCCGCAGGTCGGGCAGGTCTTGCACTCGTACTCCTTCAATTCTTCCTCGTCCATCGTCCCGGCGTTGTACCGACCGACCGCCTCGGAGATTGTCGAAAAACTGGTCCGCTCGCCGTGCACGCGCCCCGGAAGCATCGGACCGCCGCTGACGAAAATGCACGGCAGGTTCAGCCGCGCCGCCGCCATCAGCAGACCCGGCACGTTCTTATCGCAGTTCGGCACCATGACGAGCGCGTCGAACCCGTGCGCGAGCGCCATCGCCTCGGTCGAATCGGCAATCAGGTCGCGCGTCACGAGGGAATACTTCATGCCGACATGCCCCATCGCGATGCCGTCGCAAACCGCGATGGCGGGGAACACGACGGGCGTCCCGCCCGCCATGGCGACCCCCATGCGGACCGCCTCGACAATCTTGTCGAGGTTCATATGCCCCGGCACGATTTCGTTGTAGGAGCTGACGATTCCGACCAGCGGACGGGAAATCTCCTCCTCGGTCATGCCGAGCGCGTGGTACAGCGCCCGGTGCGGGGCGTTCTGCACCCCGTTCTTGATGGCGTCACTTTTCATAGCCCTTTCCTTCCCTTTTCGTTTGATAGACGGACCCGAAGCCTCCCTCGTTTTTCGCGAAGGGAGGCTCCGGGTGCATTTTCAGTTGTTGATGAGTTTATCCTCGCCGTTCCAGCTGTACAGCTTGCGGATTTCCTCGCCGACGATTTCCGACGGGTGCTCGCTCGCCAGTTTCCGCATCGCCCGGAAATGCACCTGACCGCCCGCGTCGGACATATCCAGCAGGAATTCCTTCGCAAACGTGCCGTCCTGAATGTCCTTGAGGATTTTCTTCATGGTCTTTTTGGTTTCCTCGGTGATGATCTTCGGACCGGTCACATAGTCGCCGTATTCCGCCGTATTCGAAATGGAATACCGCATCCCGGCAAACCCGCTCTGGTAAATCAGGTCGACAATCAGTTTCATCTCGTGGATACACTCAAAATACGCGTTGCGGGGGTCGTAACCCGCCTCGACCAGCGTTTCGTAACCCGCCTGCATCAGCGCGCACACGCCGCCGCAAAGCACCGCCTGCTCGCCGAACAGGTCGGTCTCGGTTTCGGTGCGGAAGGTGGTCTCCAGCACGCCCGCGCGGGCGCCGCCAATCCCGAGCGCATACGCCAGCCCGATTTCCAGCGCGTCGCCGGTCGCGTCCTGCTCGACCGCAATCAGGCAGGGAACGCCCTTGCCCGCGAGGTACTCGCTGCGGACCGTATGACCCGGTCCCTTCGGGGCAATCATGATGACGTTGACGTTCTTCGGCGGTTTGATACAGCCGAAATGGATGTTGAAACCGTGCGCGAACGCGAGCGTCTTGCCCTCGGTCAGGTTCGGCTCGATGCTCTCCTTGTAGAGCTTCGCCTGCTTCTCGTCGTTGATGAGAATCATGATGATGTCCGCCTTCGCGGCTGCCTCGGCGGAAGTCATGACGGGCAGACCCTGCGAAACCGCCTTCGCCCAGCTCTTGCTGCCTTCGTACAGACCGACGACGACGTTTACGCCGCTGTCCTTGAGGTTGAGCGCGTGCGCGTGCCCCTGCGAGCCGTAGCCGATGATTGCGACGGTCTTCCCGCTCAACTTTTGCAGGTCACAGTCCTGCTGATAGAAAATTCTTGCCATGATGTGCTCCTCTTTTCTTGATGAATGGTGATTTTATGCGAACGTATTATCTGTCGTTCTTGCGAATCGTGGAATCCCCGCGCTCCAGCGAAACGACGCCGGTGCGGCAGATTTCCAGAATCGTATAATCCCGCATGAGGTCGATGAACGCGTCGATTTGCCGGGTCGGACCGGTCATCTGCATGACGATGGATTCGCGGGTGTAGTCGACGGTCTTTGCCCCGTACGCCTGCGCCGCGTCCTGCACGTCCCGGCGGGTGTCCTGCTCGTTTGCGACCTTAATCAGCAGCAACTCGCAACTGACCGAATCCTCGTCGTGCAGTTCCTTGATGGAGCAGACGTCCGGCAGTTTGTAGAGTTGGTCAATCAACTGCCGCTTTTCGGTGTCGCCGCCCTCGGAACTGACCGTTATGCGGGAATACGCCGCGGACTCGGTCTCGCTGACCGTCAAGCACTTGATGTTGAAACGCCTGCGACGGAACATACTCGTCACGCGGTTGAGCACGCCGAACCGGTTATGCACCAGCACGGCAACCGTAAATCCTGCCATCTCACTCCCCCTGCCTTTCGATTTTCACGATGATGTCGTCCATCGAACCGCCCGGCGGCAGCATCGGCAGGACGAATTCGTCCTTGTCGATGGCGCAATCAATCAGGAACGGTCCGTCCGACGCGAACGCCGCGTCCAGCGCCGCCTCCAGTTGCTCCGGCGTGTCCGCCCGCGCCCCGTCGGCGCCGAACGCCCGCGCGAGGGCGACGAAGTCCGTCTTGCGGTCGAGCACGGTGTTGGAATAGTGCTTGTCGAAGAACAGCGTCTGCCATTGCCGCACCATGCCCAGCACGCCGTTGTTCAGCAGCAGTATCACCAGCGGGAGCCGCTGACTGACCGCCGTCGCAAGTTCGTTGAGGCACATCCCGAAACTGCCGTCGCCGGTCACGAGCACGGTCCGTTCGCCGGTCGCCATCTGCGCCCCGATTGCCGCGCCCAGCCCGAATCCCATCGTGCCCAGCCCGCCGCTCGAAATGAACCGGCGCGGACGGTGGAAATGCAGGTTTTGCGCCGCCCACATCTGGTGCTGCCCGACGTCCGTCGCGACCGGAGTGTTCTCCCCGAGCCGCCGGTTGAGCGCGAGCAGGACGTTGCGGGGGGTCATTCCCTCCCGGCTGTCGACCGTTTTTTGTTCCTCCGCCTTCAATTTTTCGACGGATTCCCGCCATTCGGCGTTGTCCTTTTGGCGCAAGAGCGGGAGCAGTTCCCGCAAGGTCAGTTTCAGGTCCCCGCGCAAGGCGTGCGCCGGTTGGATATTCTTCGCCAATTCCGCCCCGTCGACGTCGATATGCACGATTTTCGCATTGGTCGCGAATTTCGCCCGGTTTCCGGTCACGCGGTCGTTGAAACGCACGCCGAGCGACAGGATACAGTCCGCGTGGTGCATCGCCATCGAGCAGGCGTAATGCCCGTGCATCCCCTGCATGCCGAGGAAACGGGGGTGGTCGCTGTCCACGCCGGAAATCCCCATCAGCGAACAGCCAATCGGCGCGTCGAGCTTCTCCGCGAGTTCGAGCAGTTCCGCCTCCGCCCCGGAATGAATCAATCCCCCGCCGAAATACACGAACGGACGGCGGGACTCGTTGATACAGTCCGCCGCCTGCCGGATACGCATTTCCTTCGCGGCAAAGCGTTCCTCCGGCTGTACCGGCGGTTGCGGGACGTACTCACAGGACGCAATCTGAATATCCTTCGGGATATCCACGAGCACCGGACCCGGACGCCCCGAAACGGCGAGCCGGAACGCTTCGCGCACGGTGTCCGCAAGTTCCTCGACCGAACCGACGACGTAATTGTGCTTGGTGATAGGCAGTGTGATACCCGTGATGTCGATTTCCTGAAAGCTGTCCGTCCCCAGTTGCCCGGTCGGGACGTTGCCGGTGACGGCGACGACGGGGACCGAGTCGAGGTAGGCGGTAGCGATACCGGTGACCAGGTTGGTCGCGCCGGGACCGGAAGTCGCGAGCACGACCCCGACCCTGCCGGTCGCGCGGGCGTAACCGTCCGCCGCGTGGGCGGCGCCCTGCTCGTGGGCGGTCAGGACGTGCTTGAGTTCGTTGCGATACTTATGCAGGGAGTCGTAGACGTTGATGATTTGCCCGCCGGGGTAGCCGAACACCACGTCGCACCCCTGCTCAATCAGCGTTCGGACCAGAATGTCCGCGCCGGATAGTTTCATACGGTGTGTTTCCTTTCTTTTCCTGTTATCCCTTTGCGTCCCGCACCGCTTGCGCGATACGCGTTCCCATTTCGCGACAGCCGATTTTCCTGCAACCGACCCCGTCGCCGAGGATATCCGCCGTGCGGTACCCCTCGTCCAGCACCCGCTCGACCGCCCGCTCGACTTCGTCCGCTTCCGCGTCCAGCCCGAAGCTGTACCGCAACAGCATCCCCGCCGAAAGAATCGTCCCGATTGGGTTGGCGACGTCCAGCCCCGCGATGTCCGGGGCGGACCCGTGAATGGGCTCGTACAGCCCCCGCGTCCCGTCGCCGAGACTGGAGGACGGAATCATGCCAATCGACCCGGTAATCATGGACGCCTCGTCCGAAAGAATGTCGCCGAACATATTTTCCGTCACGACGACGTCGAACTGGGACGGGTCCTTGACGATTTGCATGGCGCAATTATCGACGAGCATATCGGTCAGCTCCACGTCCGGGTATTCCGCCGCAAGCCCGTGCAGGACCTTCTTCCACAGCCGACTGCTGTCGAGCACGTTGCTCTTTTCGACCGAGCAGAGCCTGCCCCGTCGCTTCCGGGCGGTTTCGAAGCCGATACGCCCGATACGCTCGATTTCCCGTTCGGTGTAGCAAAGCACGTCGGTCGCGCAAAGCTGTCCGTCCGTTTCCTCCGTGCGGTGCGTGCCGAAGTAAATGCCCCCGGTCAGTTCCCGCACAATCATGAAATCGATGCCTTTTTCGACGATTTCCCGCTTCAGCGGCGACGCGTCCGCGAGTTGTTTCCAGATTTTCGCCGGGCGGTTGTTGGAATAGACGCCCATACCGGCGCGCAAACGCAGCAATCCCTTCTCCGGGCGCTTGTCCCCCGGAACGCCGTCCCACTTCCTGCCGCCGACCGCGCCGAGCAGTACGCTGTCCGACCGAAGGCACTTTTCGAGCATTTCCTTCGGCAGAGGGTCCCCCCATTTGTCGATGGCGACCCCGCCCATGTCCACGTCGTCGTAAACGAACGTATGCCCGTAACAGTCCGCGACCGTGTCTAACACCCGCAAGGCTTCCCCGACGATTTCCGGACCGATGCCGTCCCCGCGAATGACCGCGACGGTTTTCTGCACACCCATGGCTCAGTCCTCCTGCAGCGAAGCGAGCAATCCGCCCTTCGCGATGATGTTCTGGATGAACGGCGGGAACGGCTGGGCTTGATAGGTCTTTCCGGTCGTCAGATTGGCGATTCGCCCGGTGTCGAAGTCCACTTCGACCTCGTCGCCCGCCGAAATGCCGTCCGCCGCCTCCGCGCATTCGAGAATCGGCAACCCGATGTTGATGGCGTTGCGGTAGAAGATACGGGCGAAACTCTTGGCGATAACGCACCCGGTCCCGCAAGTCTTGATGACCAGCGGCGCGTGCTCCCGCGAGGACCCGCACCCGAAATTCCAGCCGGCGACAATCACGTCCCCCTTCTTCACGCGGGAAACGAACGTCCCGTCGATGTCCTCCATGCAGTGTTTCGCGAGTTCCCGTGCGTCGGCGGTGTTGAGATACCGCGCCGGAATGATGACGTCGGTGTCGACGTTGTCCGGGTAGCGAAAAACGGTTCCTTTGGTTTTCATACTACGCGTTCCTGCCTTTCTATACCGCGTCCGGGGAGGTGATACGCCCCGTCAGCGCGCTTGCGGCGGCGGTCGCGGGGGACGCGAGGTAGACTTCGCTGTCCACATGCCCCATGCGACCGACGAAATTGCGGTTGGTCGTCGCGACGCAACGCTCCCCGGCGGCGAGAATCCCCATATACCCGCCGAGGCAGGGTCCGCAGGTCGGCGTGGAAACGACCGCGCCCGCGTCGACGAACGCCGTCACATACCCGCGCTCCACGCATTCCCGGTAGACCGCCATCGTCGCCGGGATGATGATACAGCGCACCCCGTCCGCGACGGTCCTCCCGCGCAAAATACGGTACGCCGCCTCCATATCCTCCATGCGCCCGTTCGTACAGCTCCCGATGACGACCTGGTCGATTTTCACGTCCGAAAGCGCCGACGCGGGACGGGTGTTCTCCGGCAGGTGCGGGCAGCTGACCGTCGGGACGATTGCCGACAGGTCGAT
>CANQTR010000048.1 GCA_947626805.1 uncultured Clostridia bacterium | reverse complement strand
CGCGCTGTGGGCGCTGGTGTTCGCGACGGCGGTGCGGTTCCATGAGATTTCCGCCCCGGCGGGGTGGCTGTTCGTGCCGTATGTGCTGTGGGTGACGTTCGCGGGATACCTGAACCTGTCCGTCGCGGTCCTGAACTGACGGGCGGGGAAGGAAAGTAAAAGAGAAAGGACCACGACAGATGTTCGTTTCGACGAAGGGGCGGTACGCCCTGCGAATCATGATGGATTTGGCGGAAAACGGAAAGGGCGGCTGTCTGCCGCTCTCGGAAATCGCCAAACGGCAGGAGGTTTCCGAAAAATACCTCGAAAGCATCGTGTCCATGCTGAGCCGGGAAGGGCTGGTAGCCGCTCAGCGCGGGAAAAGCGGGGGATACCGCCTGACCCGCCCGGCGGAGCAATGCACGGTCGCCGAAATCATCCGCGCGACGGAAAAAAGTTACGCGCCCATCGGCTGTCTGGAGAACACGCCGAACAATTGCGACCGGCTGGCGAACTGCCGGACGATTCGTATGTGGGAGGAACTCTACCGCCGTATCGACGAATACCTGAGCAGCGTGACCGTCGCCGACCTTGTCAACGGTCTGTACGAGCGAAAAGACGATTAAAAAGGAAACGGAAATAAAATGAAAATCATCGACCTGCTTGGCCGGGGCATTACGGTTTCGTGTGAACTGTTCCCGCCGAAAAAGCAAAGCGAACTGTCCGATTACCACCGCGTCGTCGCGGAAATGGCGAAGGTCCGTCCGTCGTTCATGAGCGTGACCTACGGCGCGTCCGGCGGGACCAGCGATTACACGGTGGACATCGCCAACGAGGTGCAGAACCGCAACGGCGTGCCCGCGCTTGCGCACCTGACCTGCCTTTCTTCCGACAAGCGGAAGGTCGCGTCGGTGCTTGCACAGCTGAAGGCGCACGGCATCGAGAACGTCCTCGCCTTGCGCGGGGACCGCGTCGAGGGCGTGACGCCGCCGGACGACCGGTACGAGCACGCGAGCGACCTCGCGTCCGCCGTGCTGGAGGCGGGGGATTTCTGCGTCGGCGGGGCGTGCTACCCGGAGGGACACCCGGAGTCGCCGAGCCTGCGGCAGGACATCGAGAATCTGCGGCACAAGGTCGACGCGGGCGTGTCCTTCCTGACCAGTCAGATGTTTTTCGACAACACGATTTTTTATCGGTACTTATTGGAACTTTACCGGGTCGGTATCGACGTGCCGGTCATCGCCGGCGTCATGCCCGTGACCCACGCGAAACAGGTCAAACGCATTTGCGCCTTGTCCGGTACGGTTCTGCCGCAACGGTTCCGCATGATTGTCGAACGATTCGGGGAGGATTCCGCCGCCATGCAGCAGGCGGGTATCGCCTACGCGACCGACCAAATCATCGACCTGCTCGCCAACGGCGTCGAACACATTCATATTTATACCATGAACCGCCCGCAAATCGCGGCCCGCATTTTTGAAAACCTCTCCTCCATTCTGCCCGATGAACGCTGAACGTGCGGAGATTCGCCGCTACCTTGCGGCGGGAGATATGCCTGCCGAGCAACTCGACGCATGGATTGACCGTGCGCTCGCGCTCGCGGACCGGACCGTCCGTCCGCGTTCGCTCTACGGGCTCTATCGGTGTGAAACGGACGGGGACGGCGCGACGGTCGGCGGCGTGTATTTCGCCGGGAAGTCGCTGGCGCGGAATTTGCGCCCGTGCGGGCGGGCGTTCCTGCTGGCGGTGACGCTGGGCGCGGAGGCGGACCTGCTGTTGCGGCGGGAGTCCGGGCGGGGAGCCGCGTATGCGGCGGTGATGCAGGCGGTGCTGACCGAACGAATCGAGCGCGCGTGCGACGGCGCGGAAGAGGAATTGCGCAAAACGCTTTCCACGGGGGAAACATTGCGTCCGCGGTTCAGCCTCGGCTACGGGGACACGTTGCTTTCCGACCAGAAGGCGTTTTTTAGCCTTTTGCCGGTCGCGAAACGGCTGGGAATCTCGCTGTCCGACAGTTTTTTGATGACCCCGACGAAGTCCGTCACGGCGTTCGTGGGGGTCGTGCAGACAGAAAGGAACGACGCATGAAACCACTCAAAGACCGACTGGGAAAGGAATTGCTGTTCTGGGACGGCGGCATGGGGACGGAACTGCAATCGCGCGGCTTGCGCGGGGACGAACTGCCTGAAAGCCGGAACCTGACCTGCCCGGAGCAGGTCAAAGCCATTCACGCCGCCTATCTGGACGCGGGCGCGGATATCCTGTGCGCCAACACGTTCGGCGCGAACCGGGTCAAACTCGGTACCGACCCGACGGCGTATCTCCGCGCCGGGATTGCGCTCGCGCGGGAGGCGGTCTCCGCCTGTGACCGCACGGCGTACGTCGCGCTGGACGTCGGACCGACCGGGAAACTGCTCGAACCGTTCGGAACGCTGTCGTTCGAGGACGCGTATGCGGCGTTCGCGGAGCAAATCCGTATCGGCGCGGAGGCGGGCGCGGACCTGATAGCGATTGAAACCATGACCGACCTGTACGAAACGAAGGCGGCGCTGCTCGCGGCGAAGGAGAACTGTCGCCTGCCCGTCGTCGTCAGTTACATCTTTGACGAAACCGGCAAACTGCTGACCGGCGCGGACATCCGCACGGCGTTCCTGCTCGCCCGTTCGCTGGGCGCGGACGCCGTGGGGACCAATTGCGGGCTGGGTCCGGAACAGGTCGCCGACCTGCTTCCGGAATTGCGCGAGCACGCGGGACTGCCGCTTTCCGTCTGCCCGAACGCGGGTCTGCCGGAACTGATTGACGGCAAAACCGTCTACCGCGTTTCGCCGGAGGAATTCCTGCACGCGGCGGAAGGATTCGTGCGGGGCGGGGCGTCCCTGCTCGGCGGGTGTTGCGGCACGACCCCGGCGCACATCGCCGCGCTGACGGCGCATTTCCGCGGACAAGCCCCCGAACCGGTCCGTCCGGTGCGCGGGACGCTGGTTTCTTCCTATACCCATACGGTTTCCTTCGGCGGGCGTCCGCTGGTGATTGGCGAGCGCATCAACCCGACCGGCAAGCCCCGCCTGAAGGCGGCGTTGCGCGAGAGGGACATGGACGTCCTGTTGTCCGAGGCGATTGCACAGACGGATTGCGGGGCGGACCTGCTCGACGTGAACGTCGGACTGCCGGAAACCGACGAACCCGCCCTGCTCGTGCAGGCGGTCCGTGCGGTGCAGAGCGTATGCGACCTGCCGCTGCAGTTGGATTCCGCGTCGCCGGAGGCGCTCGAACGGGGGCTTCGCGTCTATAACGGTCGACCGCTGGTCAATTCGGTCAACGGCTCGGCGCGCTCGCTGCAAGCGGTGTTGCCGCTGGTGAAAAAGTACGGCGCGTGCGTCGTGGCGCTGACGCTGGACGAAAACGGCATCCCGGAGACCGCCGAAGGGCGCGTCGCCATAGCGAAACGCATTCGCGACGAAGCCGCCGCCTACGGCATTGCGCCGGAGGACCTGCTCGTCGATACGCTGACCATGACGGTCGGCACGGACGACCGCGCGGCGCTCGTGACGCTCGACGCGGCGGAACGGGTGCGGAACGAACTCGGACTTTGCACGCTGCTCGGCGTTTCCAACTGCTCGTTCGGTTTGCCGGAGCGGGAAACGCTGACGGCGACTTTCCTGACGCTCGCGATTCAGCGGGGGCTTTCGGGGGCAATCGTCAACCCGCTTTCCGCCGTCGTCCGCAACGCGTATCTGGCGGCTTGCGCGCTTTGCGGTCTGGACGAAAACTGCCTTCGCTACATCGGCGGCGTTTCCCCGCTCGGACAGCCGGAGCAGGCGCGGAAAGCCGAATCGGCGCAAGGCGGGGACGCTACGCTTGCCGAAGCCGTCGAACGCGGACTGCCGGAACGGGCGAAATCGCTCGCGAAGACCTTGCTTGCCGACCGGCGTCCGCTCGACCTCGTGCGGGAGGAACTGATACCGGCGCTGGACCGGGTGGGGAAGGCGTTCGAGGAGAAGAAGCTGTTCCTGCCGCAACTGCTGATGAGCGCGGACGCCGCGCGGGCGGCTTTCGCGGTCGTGCAGGACGCGATTCGCGCGAGCGGACAGGCGCAAGCGAGCAAGGGGACGGTCCTGCTCGCGACGGTCAAGGACGACGTGCATGACATCGGCAAGAACATCGTCAAGGTGTTGCTGGAAAGTTACGGCTTTACGGTCGTGGACCTCGGCAAGGACGTCCCGCCGGAAACCGTCGCGCGGGAGGCGCGTGCGCGGCATATCCGTCTGGTCGGGCTTTCGGCGCTGATGACGACGACGGTCCCGCACATGGAGGCAACCATTCGCGCTTTGCGGCGGGAAGTGCCGGACTGCAAGGTCATCGTCGGCGGCGCGGTGCTCAACGAGGCGTGCGCGAAGTCTATCGGGGCGGACGCGTATTCGCCGGACGCGATGGCGACGGTCCGCTACGCGGAAGAATTCTTCGCGGGGGAATGAAGGGCATGGAAATCGGAACCGAAAAGGAACTGCTGGAACTGACGCTCGCGCTCGCGAAAATCCCCGCGCCGAGCGGGGAGGAAGGCGAACGGGCGACGTTCTGCCGTCGCTGGCTGGAGCAAAACGGTCTTTCGCCGGAGGTCGACGCCGCCGGGAACGTGCTTGTCGAATACGGCGGCGCGGACGACCCGACGGTGCTGTTCGCGGCGCATACGGACGTGGTGTTCCCGTCCTCCGTGCCGCTCGTCCCGCGTCGGGAGGGGGAGAAACTCTTCTGCCCCGGCATTTTCGACGACACGGTGCATCTGGCGTTCCTGCTGTTTTGCGCGCGGCGGACGGCGAAGGAAAAAAGACCTGCCGGGGTCCGTTTCGTGTTCGCGGCGGATACCGGCGAGGAAGGGCAGGGCAACTTGCGGGGCTGTCGGGCGCTCATGGAGCGGTACGGAAAACGCTTGCGGGAATTCATCGCGTTCGACAGCGGACTTTCGACGGTCAACGTCGGCGCAATCGGGTCTTCGCGGTTCCGCGTCACGGTGCATTGCGAGGGCGGGCATTCCTACCGGGATTTCGGGCGGGAGAACGCTATCGCTCTGCTCGCGTCGCTGATTTCGCGGCTGGACGCACAATTCCTGCCGCAAACCGGGGTCACGACCTACAATTTCGGGCGCGTCGAGGGCGGCACGACGGTCAACAGCATCGCGCAAACGGCGTCGTTGCTCTACGAATACCGCGCCGACCGCGCGGAAAACCTCGCGTTCATGCGTGAAAACTTCGACGCCGCCGTCGAATCCCTCCGCGCCCGTCGGGCGGACGTGACCGTCGAACCGATTGGCGAGCGCCCCTGCACGGGGGACCTCGACCCGTCGGCACAGGCGGCTCTGCTCGGGCGCGTGGACGACGCGTTCCGGCGCGCCGGGTTATCCGTTCCCGCGCGGACGCTCGGTTCGACCGACTGCAACCTCCCGCTTTCCATGGGAATCCCGTCGGTCTGTATCGGGCTTGCGGACGGCGGGGGCGCCCATTCGACGGAGGAATACCTTCTGCCGGACAGTATTCCGTCCGGGCTTGCCGTCGCGGGGAACCTGCTCGCGTCCTATCTGTCGTAAGACCGTATTTCGGGTCCTGTCCGTCCCTGTCACGCGACGGGTGCCGAAGTTCCATTCCGGCGCGGTAGACAAACGGGGGCGAACTGTGCTATCCTACGGACAGACAGAAACAGGGAGGAAAAGACCGTGACATTCGGAAACCGTATCCTTGAACTTCGCGCCCACGCGGGGCTTTCGCAGGAGGCGTTCGCCGAGCGGCTGGACACCACCCGTCAGACCGTTTCCCGCTGGGAATTGGACCTTGCGCTCCCGGAACTCGAAAAAATCGTCCGCATCGCCCGCCTGTTCGGCGTGACGACCGATTCGCTCCTGCTCGACGGCATTTCGACCTTCGACGACGGGTTTGAACCGTTCGTTTGCGGGGTATACCGCGGGCGGGATTTGCTGATTGTCGAAACCGAGCGGTTCGCGCTCGTGTATGCGGACCGCGGGAATTTTCTCGTGTCGGAACTTTACGAGGGATTCGGGCGGGAAAAGACCTTGCGCGCGACCGTTTCGTTCGATTTGACTGCAAAGAAAGCGGTCTACGCCTACGTCGACAACGCCGGGAAAGTCGTTTCCAGCCCGGATTTTGCCGGCGAACCCGGAAAACCGTTCGACCGCGCCCCGCTCGACGCCATGAAACGGGTCGTGACCTTCTTCGTCGACCACGACGGGCGGGAATTGCCGACGGTCGGGCAGGCGGGTTTCAAAACCTGCCTGGAGACATGGCGGAAGGGGACGCGGTTCTACTGCCGCGAAGGGGTCCTGTTCGCGTCCGTCTGTGTCGGCGGAAGGGAGTATACGTTCCATATGAACCCTTTGCACAACGGAAACATTTACTGCTGTGCCGTTCCGTTTCAGCCGTTCGCGATGGGGGTCTGCACCGGGCAGAGCGCTTTCCGCATTCGCAATTGGAAGGACAATACCGACGCGTTCGCGTGTTCGTTCGCACATCTGAACGACCCGTTCCCGTCGATTCCCGTACCGGACGGCAGGGACGGTCTTGCCTACGATTCCCCGTCGGGCGTCATCGTCGAACGCGTGATACGCTACACCGAGGATTCCGTCACCGTTTCCAATTGCGGGGACGAATTGACCTACTTTCGGAACGACCCGGATATGGTCGAATTTTTCGCGTAAAAACCGTGCCGCGCGTTTTGCCGCGCGGGCGACCCCGAACGCAACCGTAAATTTCAAGTAAAAAACCGGCATCTCATCTCGGTGAGGTGTCGGTTTTTTCGGAAAAAACATCTCGATTGGGGTGGAAAGCGGATTTGCTTGCTTTGCCGACAGGCAGAAGATTTTCCGCCCCCCCGCGGAATCGTTTTCGGAAAATGGCGGAAAATGTCGGAATCGCTCTTGACAAAGTTTCCGCCGGGAAGTATAATATCGTTGCATAGTTATGCGGGAATCGCGGTTTTGCGGTCGCTTTCGGCGGAAACGAAATCGTCGCAAAGGCGCCGAACAGGCGGATGTTCCCGTTCACAGGATTTGCTTTTTGGGCAATTTACGGAAAAGGAGAGGGAAAATGGCGGAGATAAAAAACAGTGAACTGCTCGAAAAACTCTTTGCGTATGCAAAGAATTTGGGGAACGGCAGGAAAGCGACCGTGACGGCGGAGCGGTATATCGTTTCCGTTATCGATATTTTGTCCGGCGTGTCCGGAATCGAACTGACCGACGACGAGAAGAATGCGCTTACCGAACTTCTTGTTGCACGGTTCCCCTTTGCGGAAGCGGGGTTTGCGGACGTTAAGGCGCATATGTTAAAGCGCGTCGACGAAGCCGGCGAAGATACCTATATGGACAGTCTCTACATGCAACAGCGTGTGTACAAGGCAAAAGAAGCCGCAAACAAAAGGCAGTTGGACCGTTTGACGGCGGAAATCCTTCTGTCGTGTATTTTGGACGACCCCAACGAGTATATCAAGGGGTATATGAAAAAAGAGGAAAAAACGGGCGAGGAAACCGGCGCTGCGACGAGCGACGTCGAAAAAGAACTCCTCGACAAAATCCTGGGCGGCATGTCGAGGAATGAACCCGAAGAGGAGCCCCGAACGGAAACGCATACGCCCGGGAAGAATCCGAAATCCGCGGTCTTCGAACTGGTCGAACGGGTCAAGGTGATGCGTGAAAAATTGTCGGCGGAAGTGTTGGGGCAGGAAAATGCGATTGGCGTCTTTGCCTCCGGCTACTTCCAATCCGAAATTTCGGCTTTGACGGATAAAAACCGGACAAAACCGCGCGCGACCTTTCTGTTTGCCGGACCTCCCGGCGTCGGGAAAACCATGTTGGCGAAAAAAGCCGCCGTGTTTTTGGGATTGCCGTTTTGTCAGTTCGATATGAGCGAGTATTGCGACAAAGAGGCGGCGCTCGAATTCATCGGAAGCGACGCGGTTTACAAGGGCTCCAAATCGGGGAACTTTACGGATTACGTTTCCAAAAATCCGAAGTGCGTAATCCTGTTTGACGAAATCGAAAAGGCGCATATCTCCATCATTCACCTTTTCCTGCAAATTTTGGACCAGGGCAGAATCCGGGACAGCAAAACCGACGCGGAATTGAGCTTGTCGAACGTCATCATGATTTTCACGACCAACGCCGGCAAGCAGCTGTACGAAGGCGCTTCGTCGAATGATTTGTCCGGCATCACGAGAAAGGTGATTCTGAAAGCGCTCGAACAGGACGTGAACCCCGAAACAAAGCAACCGTATTTTCCCGCCGCGATTTGTTCGCGGTTCGCGTCGGGCAACGTCGTGATGTTCAACTATATGGCGGCAAACGACTTGCACACCATCGCTCGCAAGGAAATGTTGCGGCATGCCGAAAACTTTGAAAAAACGTTCGGGGTGAAAATCCGAATCGACGAAAAGGTTTATTCCGCGCTTCTTTTTTCGGAGGGCGGAACGGCGGACGCAAGAACCATCACCAGCAGGGCGGAATCCTTCTTCAACACGGAAATATTCGAGCTGTTCCGTCTTTTGGACTCGGACAAGACGAACCACAACATCGAGGACCTCGAAACCGTTTCCATCAGCGTGGACCTGCCCGATAACAATGAGGATATCACGTCGCTGTTCGTCAATACGGATAAGGAAAACGTCCTGGTCGTTTCGTCCGACGGCGTCGCCGAAAAGTGCAGAGAATCTTGCCGGGGCGTCGAGTTCCTCCGGGTCGGGACAATCGAGGAAACGAGGAAATGCCTCAATAACGCCGATATCGGGTTCGCGTTGCTTGATTTGTCGCACGGGCGCACGAAAGATAAAAAATATTTGAACGCGGAAGACGCCGATTCCGTCGGTCGGGATATTTTCTGGCACATACGGGAGCATTATCCGGATTTGCCGGTATATCTCCTGCAGGCAAACGGGCGCAACTTCAATAGCGAGGAGCGCTTGTCCTTTTCGCGGCAGGGCGTGCGGGGGTTCGTTTCCCTTTCGCGGGCGAAAAACGGATTCTCGAAAGACATCCTGCAAATCGGGGAAACCGTCCACCAGCAGCGAAGTATCGAACGGCTTGCCAAAGCCAATAAGATTGTCTCGTTTGAAACGGCGCAAATCGTATCTTCGAACGGGAAGGACGCGCAGATT
Organism: uncultured Clostridia bacterium; assembly: GCA_947626805.1. GTDB lineage: Bacteria > Bacillota > Clostridia > Oscillospirales > CAG-382 > Coliplasma. The sequence continues at coordinate 2,806 of CANQTR010000048.1, read as the reverse complement.
CGGCTTTTTGATTTCGAGTATTCCGTCGCGGTCGACGCCGAGGATTCCAAAAACGTTCTCAGCAACGTGTCCAAGCCGGACGTGCGCTTTGACCAGGTGATTGGCGCGGAGGACGCGAAAAAGGAACTGCAGTATTTCGTTTCCTACCTGAAAAATCCCAAAAAGTATATGGGGACGGGCGTCAGCGCGCCGAAGGGCGTTCTTCTGTACGGTCCTCCCGGCACCGGGAAAACGATGCTCGCCAAAGCGATGGCAAGCGAGTCAGACGTCACCTTTATCACCGCCGAAGGGAATCAGTTCCTGAAAAAGTACGTCGGGGAAGGGTCGGACAAGGTGCACGAACTGTTCCGCACCGCCCGAAAGTACGCGCCCGCCATCCTGTTCGTGGACGAAATCGACGCGATTGCGAAGGAACGGCGCGGCGGGGACCATTCCGAAGGTACGGAGGCGACGCTTACCGCATTCCTGACCGAGATGGACGGGTTCAAGAACGATACGACCAAACCGGTATTCGTGCTTGCGGCGACGAATTTTGATGTTGAACCCGGCGGAGAAAAAAGTCTTGACCCCGCGCTGCTGCGCCGTTTCGACAGGCGAGTCTATATCGACCTTCCCACACGCGACGAGCGTCTTAAGTACATCCGCATGAAGTTTGCGGAGCGGGAGGCTTTCGAACTTTCCGAGGAGAAAATCAAGAACATTGCCGTCCGGTCGACCGGAATGAGTTTGGCGGACCTTGAATCCGTTATCGAACTGTCTCTCCGAACCGCCATACGGGACGGGAATCTGAAAGTGACCGACGCGATTTTCGATGAGGCGTTCGAAATTTTCAACGGCGGGGAAGCGAAAAAGTGGGATTCTTCTCAGTTGGAACGCGTTGCCAGACACGAAGCCGGACACGCATTCCTCTGTTGGCAGAGCGGCGAAACGCCTTCCTACGTTACGATTGTCGCGAGAGGCGACCACGGCGGATATATGCAGCACGATGACAACGAGGGGAAAGCCATTTACACCAAGGACGAATTGCTTTCCCGAATCAGGACGTCCCTCGGCGGCCGCGCGGCGGAAATGGTTTACTACGGAGAAAAGGACGGCGTCACCACGGGCGCGAGCGGTGACCTCGTGTCGGCGACGAACATGGCCCGTCACCTCATTTGCGCTTACGGCATGGACGAGAAATTCGGCCTTGCGGTCATCGACCAGCAGGCGGCAAGAGCCGGGGAACTCTCTTTGGACGTCCGCGAGGCGGTCAATGCGATTCTTTCCGAGGAAATGCAAAAGGCCGTCAAGGCGGTAGAAGAGAACAAAGCCGCAATCGACGCGCTGGTGGAAAAACTGCTGTCCGAAAACCACCTCACCGGAGATGTGATACGAAGCATCTTTGAAAACCGTACGAAGTAAGCGTTCGGAAATAAAATCCCCTGCCCGGCAGTCGCTCTTTTCGCGGCTGCCGGGCAGGAGACCGAAATGCGCGGGTGTGCTCCGCGCGCCGGGCTGCACGGAAAAACGTGCTGCCCGTTTTTTGTTTTTCAGAATCGTTTTGCGCCGTTCGCCTTTTCCTCCTCCAAACGGCGGAAGAACCCTTCCGGGCGGTAGAAAAGGCATTCCCCCATGGATTCCCCGTCCGGGACCGAGCGCACATCGTCCCCCTCGACGACGTCCACCCGCGCGGGGGCGGGGGAGAGCAGCAGCACCGGCACGAGCGTCTTTCGATAGGCCCGGTCCGGCAATCGGTGGTCGAATCGGTACGGCTTTTTGGTTTCGGGGACGTAGTACTCGACCCTTTCGGTGGAGTACCGACTGGGGCGGTACAAGCGGCGCACCTCGTAGGACGTCGGGCTTTTGAACCGCAGCCAGCTGTCCGGATTGACCGTTCCGCCGTACTTTACCGAAAGCGCCGTGCGGTCCGTCAGGACGTAGAAATCACAATGCTTTCCTTTCAACCTTGCGAACATGGGAAAACGCGAAACGCGGACGTATGTGAACCCGTTTTCCTTGCAGAACCGCTTGACGCGGCGAATCGTCAGGAAACGATACCGGAAAAATCTTCCGAGAATCCGCCCCCACAGCACGAAAGCCGTAATCACCACGATGACCAGCAGCGGCACGCCGACGATCAACTCGATTGCGTCCCAGCTTACGGAAGGCTGTCCGTTCATCGGTGTCTCCTTTCCATTTTTCGGGCGGGAAAGACGGTCGGTCAGCCGCCGAGTCGCAACATCTCGTCGATACAGTGCCGGGCGGACGTGATGACCTCGTCGCTCAGCCGAATCTCCTCGCCGAAGGTGCCGAGCAGGACGTTGCGGACGTCCGGCAGGGTGGTCAGCTTCATGTTCGGGCAAATCAAATCCTTGGAAAGCACATAGAAACGTTTGTCCGGGCAGTCGTACTGCAAATGCTCGGCGATACTGTTCTCCGTGCCGATGATGAATTCCTTCGCGCCGCTCTGCTTGGCAAACCGCTGGATATCGGCGGTACTGCCGACGAAGTCCGCTTGCGAAACGACCTCCGGGCGGCATTCCGGGTGGACCAGCAACAGGGCGTCCGGGTGGGCGGCTTTCGCCCTTTCGACGTCCTTCGCGGTCATTTTGGCGTGGGTCGGGCACCCCCCGCGGACGAAATAGAACTGCTTGTGTATCCCCGCCGCCTCGCACTGGGACTGCACATAGGTGCCGAGGTTGATGTCGGGAATGAACAGAATCTTGTCGTTCGGGAGGTTCTTGACGATTTTGACGGCGGACGACGAGGTCACGCACACGTCGCATACGGTCTTGAGTTCCGCCGTGGTGTTGATATACGCGACGAC
>CANQTR010000047.1 GCA_947626805.1 uncultured Clostridia bacterium | reverse complement strand
AAACCTACGGCTGCACGCTTTGCGACGTGTACGACGCGTTCGAGCAGACGTCCGGTCAACTGGTCAACGCCTCGCTCGGACGGCTGAACTTCGACCCGCACCCGACCGCCGACGGACACCTCGTCATCGCCGAGGTGATTCGCAGGAATTTACCCGTTTTCAACTGATTTCTGTAGAAAAACAACGCCGCGTTGTGCCGAATCGCACGCACGACGTTTCCCTTTTTTGCGAATCGGGTGAAAACAACTACCCGTCGCTTGCAAAATCCCCGCCGATGTGGTATCCTATGGATGAAAAACAAACACGGAAAGGGTGCGACACCATGTATCAAATCGAATCCATCGGTCCGGTCATCGCCGCCCACCGGAAGGAACTGGGCATGACGCAGGAGCAGCTCGCCGTCCGTCTGCACATCACGGCGCAAGCGGTCAGCAAATGGGAGAGCGGCGCGGGGTTCCCCGACCTTGCGATGCTGCCGAGAATCGCCGAAGCGCTCTCGGTCTCGCCGAACGTCCTGCTCGGCGGAGAGGAGGAACCCCCGGTACGGGAACCGAGCCCCGAACCCGCCCCGGAGCCGCCCGCCGCGCCGGCGCGAAAGGAAACCTTCCTGTCCCGCCTGTTCCGCAAGGACCCGCCGCCTCCGCCCGCCGGACAACCGGTCCAAGCCGAGCCTCCGTCCGCCGGACAGCCGGTCCGCTCCGAATGGAACGGCGTCGATTCCGTCGAAGTGTCCGCCGGGTATCCCTGCCGGGTCGAACTGCAAGCGGGCGACGGCGGCACGACCGTCGTCGAGGCGCAGGGCAGTGCGGACTTCCTGTCGCTGCTGGAAGTGACCGGAGCGGAAAATACCCTTCGCATTTTCGTCCGTTCCGTCAACGACACGATTCACGACAGGGAAAACAACCGTGTAGTCGTCCATTGCGGTTTCTCACAAGGGAAACGCTTGAACGCGACCGTCGTCGGCAGTTCCGGCGTCCATGTCGAACCGGCGTTCCGCGAGGCAACCCTGTGCGTCACCGGGTCGGGAGACATCAGCGGAACGTCCTTTGCGCAATGCGACGCGCGCGTGGTCGGTTCGGGTCAGGTGCGCCTGCAGGAATCGACCGACCGTCTGGACGCCGCCGTCATCGGGTCGGGGCAAATCTCCTGTGAGAAAACCGGCGACTTTTCCGCCGCCATCACCGGGTCGGGCGGAATCGTCTGTCAGACGGCGGGAACCGTGAAGGCGCACGTCACCGGGTCCGGCGCCATTTTCTGCAAGGACGCGCACGGCACGGCGGAGGTCATAATCAGCGGTTCGGGCGTCGTGACCCTGAGCGGAACGGTGGACCGCCTGCACGCCAACATCGGCGGGAGCGGCAGGCTGTCTGCCGGCAGACTTACCGCCAAGGAGGCGGATTTGGAGGGGAACGGCACGGGTTCCATCGTCGTCGGGCGGGTCGTCGGCCGCTGTTCCGAACGGTTCGACAGGACGTTCAACTGCACCGTTTCCTACCGCGGCGCGGACGGTCCGACGGACGCGGATTGACCGGCGGACGCGCCGTTCTTTAAGGGACTTTTTGAAAAAATCCGGGAACTTTTTAAAAAGTTCCCTAAAATCTCCCAAAAACTTTTCGATTGAAAGCAAAAACGTCTGCTTTCTCGCGCCGAACCGGCAGAATACCAAAGAATTTTTCAAAAAAAAAAACAAAAGTCAGCCTTTCGGCTGACTTTTTCTACGGTTCACATCATTTTATGAGGTTTCCAGCGTTTCCGCGCAAAGCCGCGGACCGCATTCCCGCCCGAAACGGCGACGAAATGCGCGGGAACCCGCGACTTCTACGACCGCCGGACCCTTAACAAGCCGCCACAGCCATTTCCGGCTCGTCGCATTCTTCCGGCGATTCCGTTTCGTCCCCGGCATGGTACGTCCGCACGATTGCCGCGATTTTCCGACGGATAGACGGGTCGTTCTCGTACGCCGCCGCCATCAGCCGACCGAGATTCCGAAGGAATTCGTCCTCGTCAAACGGGAGCGGGGAGCCGATATGAATCAGCTTGTTCGGCGTGGTTTTCATGCCTTCCTCCGCCATCAGCTTTTCCTCGAACAGCTTTTCCCCCGGCCGCAAACCCGTGTAGGAGATGGGGATATCCACGTCCGGTTTGTAGCCGGACAGCTTGATGAGGTTGCGCGCCAACGTATCGATTTTGACCGGTTCGCCCATGTCCAGCACGAAAATCTCGCCGCCTTTGGCGTAGACCCCCGCCTGCAGCACGAGGCTGACCGCCTCCGGAATCGTCATGAAATACCGAATGATGTCCGGGTGCGTCACCGTGACCGGGCCGCCGTGCGCGATTTGCCGCTTGAAGAGCGGAATCACCGAGCCGTTACTGCCCAGCACGTTGCCGAACCGCACCGCCACGAATTCCGTGACCACCTTCTCCGGCAGTTCGCCGAACTCGCGGTCCGCGTCCTCCGCGTAATGCGTGAACAGCAGCGGGATTTCCCGCGCCTTGCCGTCGCGTATCTTGCGGTCGAACGCCTGAATGACCATTTCGCAAAGGCGTTTGCTCGCGCCCATCACGTTCGTCGGATTGACCGCTTTGTCCGTCGAAATCAGGACGAACCGCTTGCACCCGTGCGCCATTGCGGCGTACGCGGTCTTATAGGTCCCGATGGTGTTGTCCTTGATGGCCTCGCACGGGCTGTCCTCCATCAGGGGGACGTGCTTATGCGCGGCGGCGTGGTACACCACCTCCGGCCGATATTCGCGGAATACCTGGTTGATTCGGCGGCTGTCGCGCACCGAGCCAATCAGCACGACGAGGTCCAGCTCCGGGTATTTCTCCCGCAATTCCAGTTGAATATCGTACGCGTTGTTCTCGTAAATATCGAAAATGATGAGCTGCTTCGGTTTGTGGCTCGCGATTTGGCGGCAAAGTTCGCTCCCGATAGAGCCGCCGCCGCCCGTCACGAGAATCGTCCGCCCGCGGATAAAATCGAACACCTCGTCCAGGTCGACCGTGATAGGCTTGCGACCGAGCAGGTCCTCGATTGCCACGTCCTTCATGCGTCCGACCGTGACTTCCCCGTTTACCAGCTGGTAAATCCCCGGCAACGTCTTGAGCGTACAGCCGGTCTCCTTGCAAATCCCAAGGATGTCCCGTTTATCCGCCTCCCCGGCCGAGGGGATCGCCAAATAAATCTTTTCAATCGCGTATTTCTGACAGCTCGCGAGGATATCGTCCCGCCCGCCGACGATTGGAATGCCTTTGATGTACCGCCCGCGCTTGCTTTCGTCGTCGTCGATGATACAAAGCACGCGGTCGGAAAGTTCCGGGGAGGAATAGATGTCCCGCAAAAGCATCTGCCCCGCCGCGCCCGCGCCGATGAGCATCACGCGGCAACCGCCCGACACCTTTTGCCGGCCCTTCAAAAGCAGGACGAATCGGTACGCGAACCGCACGCCGAGCACCAGCAGAAATTGCGAAACGGCTCCGACCAGAAAATAGGAAACGGGCATTCTGCCGAAAAGCAACGGCAGCGCCACCGTATGAACGGCGCCGGTCAGGACCGTCCCGCCCATGGTTCGAATCAGTTCCGAAAAGCTGGCGTACTTCCAAACGCTCCGGTACAGCCGCAATGCGAAAAACACAAGGAGACAAAGCCCCGCATAAATCGGCGCAAAACGCAACCAGCGTTGCAGATATTCCCTGGGAATTTCCGAATAGTGACAGTCAAACCGGAGCCATAATGCAAAGAAATAAGAGAATGTGACGGCGAACACATCGTAAACCGCGAGGGCGACGCTCGCCATCTTCCAGTTCCGCAAACGGAACCGTTTTTTCATCTGCTCATTTGCCGCCATTACGACACCTGCTATTACATTTTGAAATTAGGTTTCTCCGGCGGACTCCGCCGCCGCCTCAACCGGTTCGTAGAACAGGTCGAGAATCAGTTGCACAAGCTGTTCCTCGTCCGGCGTGAACTCCATACGATTGTTCTCGCCGACCACGGATTCGCCCGCAATCGTTTCAATCCCCACAAATTCGCACGCGCTCGCCGTTTCCAGCAGACTCTGCAATTGGTCCGCGCGGCAGTCCGAAACCAGGTAGTTCGACAGCTTCGAAATCATGCGGGCCGAAAACGCGTCGTCCACGGAAATGTTCCAAAAAACCTTTCCGTAAAGCTCGTTGAGGTACTGCCTCTGCCGCTCCATACGAGCGCGGTTGGTGTTGTTCTCCAGCCCCGACCGCGCGCGGACGAATTTGAGCGCCTGTTCGCCGTAAAGCGTGATACGGCTCCCCTCGACGAAGGACGCGTCAATGGCGGTCATATCCTCCGGAATCGTGACCGGCACCCCGCCGACTTCGTCGTTGAGGATTTGCACCGCGTCCATCGTCAGCGAAAGGAAATGCTCGATTGGCGTATCGTACAAAAGGTCCCGCACCGCCTTGACGGTGTTGCGGCAGCTGTCGAATCTGCCGCTCCCGTAGGTGTGCGCGAGCGCGAGCTGTTCCCGCGTCGTGCCGAGGTCCTGCCCGGCTACACCCAGCACGGTGACGTTCGCCATCGTGTCGCGGTCGATATGCACCGTACTGCAGGTATTGGCCGCCTTGTCGATGACCAGCAGCATCAGAAAGTCCGCCCGCAAGTCGTTGTTATAGGACGCGCCGGATTCCTCCGGCTGTTCGTCGGCGTCAAGCCCCATAAAGAGGAGCGTTTCGACGGAATCCCGCACCCGGTACTCCCGCCCGTCGACCCAAATGGTCTGAACCTCCTCTTTCGGGTTCAGCCAATCGTCCGGTTCGCCGATTTCCCCGGAATAGGTCCGGTGACTGCTTTCCCACCTGTGCGCGGCGAACAGAATCGCGCCGAACACAAGCACAACCGCGAGCAGGAGCAGGGCGATACGAATCGCTCTGCCCCGCTCGGAACGCCCCCGTGCGTTTCGCATGAAAGACGTCCCTTATACGGTTTCGCGCTTGCTCTTCGCGAGGAAGGCTACGCCGACCGCGCCGCTCAGCAACGCGAGCGCAAGCAGACCGGTCGCCGCCCAATCGTTCGATTCGCCGGTAGGCGGCGAGTTCTTGTTGGAAACCACCACCGCGAACGGGGACAGGTCATCCACCGTAAAGGTCAGTTCCAAATCCGACGTGCATTTCGCGTTGTCCACGACTTCCCATTTGCCGTTCGTAAAGTGCAGCAACGCGATGAAATTCCCGAACCGTTCCGATTTCAGCGTGATGGTCGCGCTGCCCATGCCCGGCTTAGTCGCGCGCACGTCGAACAGGTCGCTGACGAACAGTTCTTTCGCGTCGACCTTCTTCTTTTCGGCGATTTGGGCGATATGGCTTTCCAACGCCGCAGCGCTATCGGCGCCTTTGATGGAATCATACGCTTCTTGTTCTTCCTCGAGTTCCTTCGGTGGGAGTTCGTTTCGATGGCTGTACGGCGTGACGATGATTTCACCGTCCCAATCGCCGTTTGTGACTGTATAGCCGACCAGTTCCGCCGCCGGGTTATTCGACGGGCTTTCATGGAAAGCGTCCGCAAAAGCCGTCACGGGAGCCGCGAATACCATCGCGATGACAAGTGCAAAAACCAATGTCTTCTTCATAAGTTCTCTCTTCCTCTCCTGTGTGCGATTCTATCTTTATTTTTTCTTACGTTGGGAACGGCTCTCCAAGCACCTCTTCGAGCTTTCCGAGGACGAGGTACCGTCCGTCGGCGCTTCTCGGCAGGCAGGTGGAGAGGACGAGGATGCGGTCGTTTTCCGTGACCGTACAGTCCTCATTGTAGTTCTTCCCGAACCGATTGACGTGGTAAACGGTTTCGAGGAACTCCGAAACCGACGAGCGGTCCCGGAAATTGCCGTACTTGTACAGGATGTGCTCCGTCCCGTACGGCACCGCCGCGAACACCCGATAGCGAAGCGTCCGCTCCGGGGTGTAGATATACATCTCCTGATGGCTCGCGAACCACGCGGGATTGGAAAACTGCTCCTGCAGGGAGCCGAACATCAGACCGGACTTCATGTTGTGCCCGTAAATAATCGTGACCGGGTCGGAAAAATCCGTGCCGTTGTGCGCGTGCTCCGTATAGAGCGTCCCGTTGCGGTCGGATTGCCCGTCCAGGCCGTGGGTCAGGTAGAAGCTGTCATCGTCCGGGTCCTGCACGACCGGGTAGTCGATTGCCGGCACGGTCGTATCCCGTCCGGGATATTCGTCCGAACCGGGAATCCAAAGCCACGCGTAGATGTCTTCGCACTGCCCGTGCAGGGTATCGAAATCCACCGGACTGACGAACGGCACCTCCGGTTCGGGGTCGGAGGTCACGTCCGCTTGCGAACCGCTTTCCGACGGGCTCGAACTTTCGGTTTCCGCGCCGGACGGCTCCGACGAAACGGCGGAAACGTCGCTCCGCCCGCCCTCCGGTTTTTCCGGCGTCGACGAGCAGGAATGGAACAGCAGGACGGTCACGCATACCAGGCACACCAGCAGACACAGTCCGCCGACGAGCCGATACCGCCGTTTCTTCGTCATTTCAAACCGCTCCTGTTCCTCGCGTCAAATTCCGCAAAAAATTCGTCGCCCAACTTCCGTCGAATCACCGCCGACGCGCCCCCGATTCGCGGCGGTCGCGCCGTCAGGTCGTGGCAATCCGAACCGATCCAATGGATTCGCCCGTCCCGCAACATGCGCAATGCCTTCCCGCAAGTCCGGCGGGAAAGGAAGAACGACGCGTTCACCTGCATCTGCACGCCGTTTTCGAGCAGGGACTCCCAAACGGCAGCTTTCTGCAGCGGGAGGTACCGCTCGATATGCGCGAGCACCACCGACCACGCCCCGGAGCAGCTCAGTTCCAGCACTTCACTCACCGCGTACTGCCCCCAGCGCCCCGCCGGCATCTCCAGCAGCAACAGTCGCGTCCCTTCCAGCAGCAGGTCGGGAAGCGCCCCGATACGGCTGACGCCCGGAAAGTACGCCACCTCGGCGCCCGTCCGGACGACCGGTAACTCCGGCGTCACGGCGCTTTTCAGTTTCCCGCTCGCCGCCGCGCGCCGCTCCAAAAACCGTTCCGGCGATTCGCGGTCGGCGTAGAAGTGCGGCGTCGCCGCGACGAGGTCGACCCCCTGTTCGGCGAGCATTCGCAACAGGGACAGGCTCTCCTCCAAACTCCGACTGCCGTCGTCCGTTTGCGGCAGGACGTGGCTGTGAAAATCCACCATGGCGCAAAATCAGTCTTCGGTATGCGGCGTTTCCCGCTCCCCGTAACTGTACTTGGAATAGTACTTCTTGCCGTACCGTTTCCCGTACCGCTTGCGCTCGTTCTTCACATTGGACATGACGATGCCGAGCACCTTCGCGTTCGACAGGTTCAACTGCCGGATACAGGCGCGAAGTTCCTTGCGCTCCGTGTAATCCTCCCGCACGACAATCAGCATGCCGTCCAACAGCGGGGAGACCACCAGCGCGTCGGACACCACGTTGACCGGCGGCAGGTCGATTACGATGTAATCAAATTCCTTCGTCATCGCCTTCAGCACCGACTGCATGCGGCGGGACCCGAGCAATTCGCTCGGATTCGGCGGAATATCGCCGGAAGTGACGAACCGCCAGTTGTCGAACACGTTCGACGGGCGAATCGCGATTTTTACGTCGCTCCCCGACGCCGCGAGGGCGTTCGAAAGCCCCGGCGCGTTCTGGGTCTCCATCTTCTTGCCGATGGACGGCAGGCGCATATCGCCGTCGATGAGCAGCACCCGCTTGCCGGTCTCGGCGAGCGTATATGACAGATTGATTGCCGTCGTGCTCTTTCCCTCGCCGTGAATCGAACTCGTAATGCCGATGACGCGGCAACCGTCCTCGTCGTCGCCCGGCAGGGTGAACTGCAGGTTGGTACGAAGAAGTTTGTACGCCTCCGCCGCCTGAAAATTCAGGTTCTTATGCAACATCTTGCGTTGCTGGGTGACCATCACGGCCTCTTTTTTTCCGGACATACCCGTCAGTCCCCTTCCCCGCGGTGCGGCGTTTTTCCGTAACCGTATTTGCGATAGCCGTAGCGCCCGGCGTTATCCCCCGTCAGGTCCGGCACGCGGGCGAGGATTGGGACATCATACGTCTGCAAAATATAACTTTCGTCCCGGATAACGTCGTTGAGCATATCCAGCACAATCAGCAGCGCGCTCATCAGCACCATACCGACCAGCAGACCGAGGAATGTATCCCGCGTAACCGTCGAACCGATGCGGGTGTAATTCGGAATGGCGCTGTCAATCAGGCGCATGGAAGCGCCGTCCATGATTTCCTCGATTCGGACCGGCAAAACTTCCACAATGGCGTTCGCGAGCCGGGCCGCCTCTACCGGGTCGCCTGCCGTAACGGTAATCGCGATGACCTCGGTATCATCGATTGCCGCGGCGCTGATCATGCCGCTGAGCTGTCCGTATGTGTAGACATCCTTGCGGTCCGCCGCTTCGAGGACCATCTCCAACGACGTGCGGTTGCGAAGCAGGACCAGATAGGTTTTTACAAGGCTCCTCGCCGTAGAAATATTGCCGATGGAAAAGCCGTAATTCGTCGGGTCGTTGACATACACCGTCGCGGTGGAGGAATAGAGTTCCGGGGTCGTATAGGTGGACCAGCCGAACACGATTGCCGCCGCCAGAATGCCGGCCAGCACGATCAGCCACGCCCTGTGCCACAGGACCGCAAGAATATGTCCGATGTCTAATCCGTTGTCTGTCTCCCTCGTTTCTACCTTTTCCGCCGGTTTTCCGTTCGCCGTTTCATTCGCCGTTTCGTTCATCATAAATCCGTTTCTCTCCGTATCTCTCCATATCTCTCCGATTTCGCGTTTCCGGGCGTTCCGCGCACCCCGAAAGGGGCTTTGCGGACACAGAAAATCAGTATCCCCTTTATATCGCTTCTCTATCATAGCACAAATCCGCAAAAAAAGCAATACCCATTTTGCAAAAAATATTTTCCAACGCATATTTTCGTCGGTTCATTCGAAAACGACCCCAAAAAACGCATGTTCTTCATAAATCGCACATAAATCCACACGTTTTCCGGCATATCGGTGCAAAAAAATCGTTTCGCCCGCTCCTTATCCCGCAACGACCCCGGGCAAAGGGGTCCGAAAGCGACGAATCCGAAAAAACGTTCTGTGCAGAACGGCAAAAATTCCACAAAAAACGGCGCGCAATTTTTCCGACCGACAGGACCGTCCGCAAGGGCGCGGCATATGCTAAAAGCGGGGATGCCCCCGAAATCCGTCGAAGCAGGGAAAGGCGTGAAACGGCATGAAAACCACCCGAACGGAAAGCGCGGCGGACGTCGCGAACGAACTCCTCTCGCTTGCGGCGGAACTTCGCGCGAGCGACCTCCACCTCGAGCCGCGCGACGGGGAAACGGCGGTCCGCGTCCGCGTAGACGGGCGTTTGCGGCAGGCGCGCGTCCTGCCGCGGGAACTGGGCGAACGCGTGACCGCGCGGCTGAAAGCGCTCGCCGGCATGGACCTGACCGACCGAAGGACCCCGCAGGACGGGCGGTTCTCCCGCGGACGGACGAACGTCCGCGTTTCCGCCCTGCCGACCTTGCGCGGAGAAACGCTGACCGTGCGGCTTTTGGACGGCGGCGAACGTCCGCGCGGCGCGGAATCGCTCGGTTTTTTCGGGACCGCGCTGGAGTTGTACGACCGTATGCTCCGCGCGGAAAGCGGGCTTGTGCTGATTGCCGGACCGTCCGGCTCCGGAAAAAGCACGACGCTGTACGAAATGCTCTCGACCCTGTCGGGGGAATCCTGCAGTATCGTGACGCTTGAGGACCCGGTGGAGTACGCGATGAACGGCGTCAGTCAGGTCCCGGTCAACGGGCTTGCGGGCGTACGCTTTGCGGACGGGATGCGGGCGGTTTTGCGGCAGGACCCGGATATCGTCGCCGTCGGGGAGATTCGCGACGCGGAAAGCGCGCGGGCGGTCCACCGCGCGGCGATTACGGGGCGACCGGTGTTCGCGACGGTCCACGCGCGCAATGCCGAAACCCTGCCGGACCGCATGAACGACCTCGCCGTTTCCCCCGGTATGCTCGCGGAAAGCTTGCGCGGGCTCGTCGTGCAGCGTCTGGTACGGCGAACCTGCACGGCGTGCGGCGGAAACGGGTGCGATAATTGCGACGGGAGCGGCTACCGGGGACGAATCGGGGCGTTCGGGTGCGCGCTCTTCGCGGACGGCGAAAGCGCCTTCCCCGCGCGTTTGCGCGAGGCGGACGAAATGCTCGCGGACAACTGCCGCGCCCTCGCCGCGCAAGGCGTCACGACGGAGGAGGAAGCCGACCGTGCGCGCCGCTCTGTTTGAACGGACGGTGCGGGACGGGGAACTCGCGCTGACGGCGGGACAATTCGCCGCCCTGTTGCGGGCGGGACTGCCGCTCCCGGAAACGACCGCGCGCGTCGCCGACGCGACCGACGACCGGACCCTTCGCGCCGTCCTGACCGACTGTGCAAAACGCGTCGCCGACGGCGAACCGCTCGCGGACGCGCTCGCCCGCCACCCCGGAATCCCGGCGCCGTTCGTCGAGACCGTCCGCGCCGGGGAACGGAACCGGCGGCTCCCGGAGGCGTTCCGGCGGTTGCGGGTCTATTGCGAAAAACGCCGGAAAACGCGCGGAAAATTGCGCGCCGCCCTGCAGTATCCGCTGTTCCTTTGCGCCCTGACCGTCCTGACCGTCTACCTGCTCACCACCCGCCTGCTCCCGTCGCTCGCGTCGGCGCTGGACGCGCTCGGCGGGGAACTGCCGGCGTTCACCCGTCTTTTGCTTGCGGCGACGGCGGCGGTTTCGACCGGTTGGCCGTTCGCGGCGTCGGCGGTCGTCCCGCTGTGGGCGCTCTGCCGCCTGCTGAAACGGACCGAACGCGGGAAGCGGCTGTTCGGGGCGATGCGGCTGCACCTGCCGGTGGTCGGAAAAATCGCCCTGCTCGACGCGTCCGCGCGATTCGCCGACACCGCCGCCCTCCTGCTCCCGGCGGGACTGCCGCTCCCGGAAGTCCTTCGGACCGCCGCGCGCACCGTGGGAAACCCCGCCGTCGCCGCGGAAATCCGTTCGCTCGCGGACGCGGTCGAAAACGGCTACCCGCTCGGCGCCGCCCTGCCGGAATGCCGGCGCCTCTCGCGCGTGCTTTGCGCGCTCGTATCCGTCGGCGACGCGACCGGCACCCTGCCCTCGGCGCTCGCGGAGGCGGGCGCATATTGCGGAACGGAGGCGGCGGAACGCGCCGAACGCGCCCTGAACCTGCTCGAACCGATTCTGACCGTTTTCGCCGGACTGCTCGTCGCCCTGCTCGCCCTGTCCGTCCTCCTGCCGCTCCTGACCGTCTACAGCGCCATCGGCGTTTCGATTTAAAAGAAGGGGTACTATGAAAACCACTGAAAAAACCGGCGGGAAGGGGTTCACGCTGGCGGAACTGCTCATCGTCCTCGCGATTCTTTCCATCTTGGCCGCTATCGCGATTCCGGCGTTCACCGCTCAACTGGAGAAAGCCCGCGCCGCCGTCGACCTGTCGAACGCGCGCTCGGCGTCCTCCCTCGCCTACACGGAGTATATGCTCTGCCACGCGTCGGAGGGAGAAATCACCTACACGTTCGGCGTAGACGACGGCGGGAACCTGCTCATTCTCAAGCACACCGACGCGGAAGGCACCGAACTGGAGGACGCGCAGCCCGGCGCGGACGCGGAAGAACTGAAAGCCGTTTCCGCCGCCGTCGGGGAGACCCAACTCCAGGTCGCCGTCAGCGACGGCAGAATCACCCAGAACACCTGGCTTGCCAAGCTCCGCGAATGACCGTTCCGCTATTCGCGCTGTGCGCGGGTGCGCTCACGGGCGCGTTCGAGATACGGCGGGCGGGGGCGGGCGAACGGCTCATCTCCGCGTTCCTGTGCGCCGGCGCGTTCCTCGCGATTGCGTTGCGGTACGGTCCGACGGTCTGCTGTCTCCGCCTTTGGGCGCTTTTGGCGCTCCTGCTCGCCGCGTCGCGGGTCGATTTGGAGCAGATGATTGTCCCCGACGCCGTACCGCTGACCGCCGTCCTCGCGTTTTTCGCGCTCCTGCCGTTCGCGGTCCGTCCCGGAACGCTGTTGTTTCGCGGATTGACCGGCGGACTGCTGTTCGGCGGCGGCATGCTGTTGCTCGCGAAGTGCGCCGACCGTCTGCTGGGCAGGCAGACCCTCGGCGGCGGAGACCTGAAACTGTTCGCCGTTCTGGGGCTCTACCTCGGAACGGCGGGCGGGGTGCTCGCGACGGCGGTCGCCTGCACCGTCGGGCTGACCGTCTGTGCGGCGGCCCGTATCGGGAAGGGGACGCCCTTCCCCTTCGCGCCGTCCGTCGCGCTCGGCGGTTTCGCCGCCTCCCTGCTGACGGGCGACGCAATCCTGCCGTTCCCGTAAAAAACGGCGCGGGATACAAACAGGAAGGAGGCATAAACGCATGATAAAATGCGGACCGTCCGCAAAAAGGGGCGCGTCCCTGCCGATGGCGCTCCTCCTGTTTCTGTTCTGCACCCTCGCCGCGTGGGCGGCGTTAGCGGCGTCGAACCTCTCGGCGTCCCGCGCCGCCCGCTTGCGGGAACTCGAAAAGCAGTACGCCTCCGCCGCCTCCGCCGCAAGGCTCGTGCGGGATTCCCTGACCGACCGGCTCAACGTCCTGACCGTCGTGTGCCTGCAGACCGCAAACGGGGAGGACGGCGTGCTGACCGTTCGGGTCGAATGCGATTCCCTCCCGCCCGCCGAATGCAAAATCCGTTTCGATTCCCTGCTGAACCTCGACGCGACGGTGCAAACGGGGTCGCTGACCCTCCGCCTGACCCTTCCCGCGACGGAACCGGGC
>CANQTR010000046.1 GCA_947626805.1 uncultured Clostridia bacterium | reverse complement strand
ATAATAGAGGCAACGAAAAGGGGATTCTGTCGGATTTTCCCGTTCGGACGTCCGCGGGCTCCAAAGCACGGGGGCGGTTTTTCCACGGGCGCGACCCCTTTCCCATCGACGTTGAAAAAAAGCAGATACCATATCGCAGGAGGATACGTGTATGGCACTTACCAAGGAGCAAATCGCAAGCAAGACGGAAGAGCTGAAAGCCTTCATTGCCGCGCACAAGGACATCGACGGACCGCTGATGCCCATCATGCAGCACGCGCAGGAGTCGTTCAGCTATCTTTCCATGGAAACGATGACCCTCATCGCGGATTCGCTGGGCATTCCGGTCGCCGACGTTTACGGCATCGCGACGTTTTACGCCCAGTTTTCGCTCAAACCGAAGGGGGATTACGTCGTCAGCGTCTGTCAGGGTACCGCTTGCTACGTCAAGGGCGCGGCGGCTGTCCTCGAAGAGGTCAAGTCCCGCCTCGGCATCGAAGCGGGCGAAACGACGCCGGACGGCAAGTTTTCCATTCAGGACACCCGTTGCCTCGGCTGTTGCGGGCTCGCGCCGGTCATGGTCGTCAACGGCGACGTGTACGGGCGCCTCGTCCCGGCGGACATCAAGGGAATTCTGGAAAAATACGACGCGTAAGAAAGGATTGGATTTATGAATCTCGAAACACTCGCCCGTATCCGGGAGGAAGGCCAGGCGAACGCCGCGATGCGTGTCGCGACGGGTCTGCCCGGCACCGGGGTACATCATGTCATGGTTTGCGGCGGTACGGGATGCACCTCGTCCGGCAGTGAGAAACTTTGCGAACTGTTCGCCTCCGAGGCGGAAAAGCAGGGCATCGCCGACAAGGTCAAGGTCGTCAGGACCGGTTGCTTCGGTCTTTGCGCGCTCGGTCCTATCGTCATCGTTTATCCGGAAGGCACGTTCTACAGCCAGGTCAAAGCGGAGGACGTCGCGGAAATCGTCGAGAGCCACCTGCTCGGCGGCAAGCCGGTCAAGCGTCTGGTCTACGAGGACATCGGCGACCTGAAACTCCCGGAAGGCCATTCCCCGACCCTCTACGATACCGTGTTCTACCACAAGCAGCTCCGGCTCGCCCTTCGCAATTGCGGGCGTATCAACCCGGAGGACATCAACGAATACATCGCGGTCGACGGCTACCGCGCGCTCGCCAAAGTGCTGACGGAAATGACCCCGGACGAAGTCATTCAGACGGTGTTGGATTCCGGTCTCCGCGGGCGCGGCGGCGCGGGCTTCCCGACCGGTCGGAAGTGGATGTTCGCGAAGGCGCCCGCCCCGAAGAAGTACGTCGTCTGCAACGCCGACGAGGGCGACCCCGGCGCGTTCATGGACCGTTCCATTCTTGAGGGCGACCCGCACGCGGTTCTGGAAGCCATGGCGATTGCCGGTTACGCGATTGGTGCGGACGAGGGCTACATTTACGTCCGCGCGGAGTACCCGATTGCCGTCCAGCGCCTGACCATCGCCATCGAGCAGGCGCGGGAAGCGGGTCTGCTCGGCAAGGACATCTTCGGCACCGGCTTCAACTTCGACATCCAGCTCCGCCTCGGCGCCGGCGCGTTCGTTTGCGGCGAGGAAACGGCTCTGCTGACCTCCATCGAGGGCAATCGCGGCGAGCCGCGTCCGCGTCCGCCGTTCCCGGCGGTCAAGGGTCTGTTCGGCAAGCCGACGGTCATCAACAACGTCGAAACCTACGCGAACGTCTGCCAAATCATCCTCAACGGCGCCGACTGGTTCGCGTCGCAAGGCACCAAGACGTCCACCGGCACGAAGGTCTTTGCCCTCGGCGGCAAAATCAAGCACACCGGTCTCGTCGAAGTCCCGATGGGCACGACGCTCCGCGAGATTATCTACGACATCGGCGGCGGCATCCCGAACGGCAAGAAGTTCAAGGCGGCGCAGACCGGCGGTCCGTCCGGCGGCTGCATTCCGGCGGCGAACCTCGACACGGCGGTCGATTACGACTCGCTGAAAGCCATCGGCTCGATGATGGGCTCCGGCGGTATGATTATCATGGACGAGGACAACTGCATGGTCGACATCGCGAAGTTCTTCCTGGAATTCACGGTCGACGAATCTTGCGGCAAGTGCGTCCCGTGCCGTCTGGGCACCCGCCGTATGCTGGATATCCTCACCCGCATTACCGAAGGCAAGGGCGAGGACGGCGACATCGAAAAACTCGAAGCGATTGCCGCGGACCTGCAATGCTCGGCGCTTTGCGCGCTCGGGCAGACCGCGCCGAACCCGGTCGTTTCCACCTTGCGCTACTTCCGCGACGAATACGAGGCGCACATCTACGAGAAACGCTGTCCGGCGGGCGCGTGCAAGGCGCTCCTGCAATACGCCATCGACCCCGAAAAGTGCAAGGGCTGTTCGCTCTGCTCCAAGAAGTGCCCGGCGGGCGCGATTTCCGGGGAGATTAAGAAACCGTTCACGATTGACCCGACGAAGTGCATCAAGTGCGGCGTCTGTATGGAAACCTGTCGGTTCGGCGCCGTCGTCAAGAAATAAACGGGGGAATGACATAGAATGGAAAACAAAACCGTAACACTCACCGTCGATGGGGTCACCGTCACCGTCCCCGCCGACGCTACCGTGCTCGACGCGGCGCGGGAGGCAGGGGTCAATATCCCGACGCTCTGCTACCTCAAGGACGTCAACGCCATCGGCTCCTGCCGCCTCTGCCTCGTCGAGATTCAGGGCGCGCGGGGTCTGCAGGCCGCTTGCGTTTCCCCGGTCGCGGAAGGGCAGGTCGTCACGACCAACAGCCCGAAATTGCGCGAAACGCGCCGCATGAACCTCGAACTGATCCTTTCCAACCACAACCGCGAATGTACCTCGTGCGTCCGCAGCGGCAATTGCGAACTGCAGGCGCTCTGCCGGGAGTACGGCGTCGAGGATTATCCCTACGACGGCAAGCTGTCCAGCGAGAAGTACGACGACGTCAGCCCGTCCATCGTGCGCGACAATTCCAAGTGCATCAACTGCCGCCGTTGCGTCGCGACCTGCAATAAGGTGCAGGGCATCGGCGCCATCGGCGTGTCCGGGCGCGGTTTCCGCTCGGAAATCGGGTGTATCTACGGCGAAAGCCTTGCGGACAGCCCGTGCGTCTATTGCGGGCAGTGCATTCTCGCCTGCCCGGTCGGCGCGCTGAAGGAAAAGGACAGCATCGCCGACGTGTACGCGGCGCTCGCGTCCGGCAAGCACGTCGTCGTCCAGCCCGCGCCGGCGGTCCGCGCGACCATCGGCGAGGAATTCGGCTACCCGGTCGGCACGTCCGTCACCGGCAAACTCGCCACGGCGTTGCGCCGCCTCGGCTTTGCGAAGGTGTTCGACACCGACTTCGGCGCGGACCTGACGATCATGGAGGAGGGCGCGGAGCTGATCCACCGCCTGCAGAACGGCGGCAAACTGCCGATGATTACCTCCTGCTCGCCCGGCTGGGTCAACTATTGCGAGAAATTCTACCCCGAATTCCTGCCGAATCTGTCCACCTGCAAGTCCCCCCACGAGATGGAGGGCGCGATGATTAAGACCTATTACGCCGAAAAGGCGGGAATCGACCCGAAGGACATCTACGTCGTTTCGGTCATGCCCTGCACGGCGAAGAAGTTCGAGGCGAAACGCGGCGAACTGTCCCACGACGGGTTGCAGGACGTCGACGCGGTCCTGACCGTGCGCGAACTCGCGAAGATGATTCGCAGCGCGGGTATCGACTTCCGCCGCCTGCCGGATTCCGATTTTGATTCCCTGCTCGGCGAATCCTCCGGCGCGGGCGTCATCTTCGGCGCGACCGGCGGCGTCATGGAAGCCGCTTTGCGTACGGTGTACGAAAAACTCACCGGAAAGACGCTCGACGACGTGAACTTCACGGCGGTGCGCGGCACGGCGGGCGTCAAGGAGGCGGAAATCGACCTCGACGGCAAGAAAATCACGGTCGCCGTCGCTAACGGCACGAAGAACGCGTCCAACCTGCTCGAAGCGGTCAAGCGCGGCGAGAAGGACTACACCTTCATCGAAGTCATGGGCTGCCCGGGCGGCTGTGTTTGCGGCGGCGGTACGCCTATCGTCAACGCGACCGACCGCGTCTATATCGACCTCAAGGCGGAACGCGCCAAGGCGCTCTACGCCGAGGACGCCGGCAAGCCCGTCCGCAAGTCCCACGAAAACTCGGAAATCAAGGCGATTTACGCGGACTTCCTCGGCTCGCCGAATTCCCATAAGGCGCACGAACTGCTGCATACGACCTACGCGCCCCGCGCGAAATATAGTAAGCATTAGTTTTTCGGTGGGGGACCACAATCGCGTCGCCGGTAGCGACTTCGTCGCTATACCGTCTAGCTCTGTGTTCCCCCCCCCGAATACTCCCCCCTCGTCGAAAAACGGCTCGGCTTGCGCCAATACTGACGCCGCCGTCGCCGTTTTTCTCTTAATGTGCCCCTTCGGCGGCACATGTCCGCCTACGGGGCGATATTTTATTGTATTCTTGCCCCTTCAGATTTTTTTCGAAAAAGAAGGCTCCATGGGAGCCTTCTTTTTATGCGTCCTGCCGGTTCGAGCCGCACAGCAAATCACTTTGCTTTAGACACCAAACCGAAAAGTTTTTGGGGATTTTTAAGGGGCTTTTTTCAAAAAGCCCCTTAAATGGGGTTTGGGGCAAAGCCCCCCAAAAAGAATTGTTTGCCCCTTTACGCGTGCAGTTTCCGGTACACCGCCAAGGAGCGGCGGGCGCAATCGGAAATGGACGCGGGGTGAAAGTCGGGCAGACCGGCGTAGAGGGTGTCGTGAAGCGGGTTGACCCAGCGGGCGGGCAGGGCTTTCGCGCCGAGCAACGCGCCGAGGAAGGAACCGACGGTCGCGCCGTTGCAGTCGGTGTCCCAGCCGCAACAGACGGCGGTAGAGAGGGTCTTTGTGAAGTCGCCGTTCCCGTAGACGACAGACGCGGCGCAACAGGCGGCGTTGTTGATTGTGTGGACCGTGTGGTAATGCCCGAACTTTTCCCAAAGCCCCGCCCAAAGGACCTCCGCGGACGGCGCGGACTTCGCGAGCCGCACGGCGTACGCGACCGCCTCGTACAGGCGCGACGTGCGCGGCACGACGGACAGCCCGACGCGGACGCACTCCTCCGGCGACGAACCGTTGAACGCCTCGGCGATGACGGCGGCGGTGAACATCGCGCCGTACACCCCGTTCTTGACGTGCGAGAAACGCGCGTCCTGCCACGCGACGCGGGCGGCGAGCCGCGGGGACCCGGCGTTCGCGTAGGCGTAGTGGTCGACGCGAATTTGCGCCCCAATCCATTCGCGGTACGGGTTGCGGTAGGTCGCACAGTAGCGCCAGCGCGCGGCGGGGTCGGAAAGCTCGCAATTGAGACTGTTCAGGTAGGCTTGCAGTTCGGCGGTGTAGCACATGCGCGCCGGGAGATGCGTCTGCCAGAGCCACGCGACGTCGTCCGGCGTGAAATCGTTGCCCTTTTCCTCGCCGAGCAGCAGACCGAGGACCAGGTACCGCACGTCGTCGTCCGTTTCCATGAACCGAATGTTCTCCCGGAAGGACGCCGAACAGTACGGCGCGACCTTGTCCGGCGAACGGGACGCCCCCGGCACATAGCCGTCGAGCGGCCACGCGTCCGCCCCGACGAGGTACTGCCGAATGATTTCCCAACCGGCAAGCCCGTCCCGCCCGCCGACGAACGGATAAGTCTCAAACGGCTTGCCGAGCGCGCACCCGGCGCACCGCCCCAGCCACGCCCCGTACAGGCGGTCGGACAGCTCGCTTTCGTTCCCGCGGAACCCCGCGTCCGCTTGCCCAAACCCGTCCGCGAGCGCGGCGAGTTCCGCCCAGTCCTGCCCGTCCGGCTCGACGTAGGGGTAATCCGCGACCGCCGGCAGGCGCTCCAGCTCCGCCCAAAGGGCGTTCAGCTTGTCCGGCTGCTGTCCGCACGCGGCGATTTTCTCCCGCACGCCCGTCACGTCGCGTCCCTCCTCCGCGCACTGCTTTTCTTCGAGCGATAACCGCTCCGCGAGCCCGTCCCAAACCGACATCTTTGCTTCGTCCTTCCGTTTTTTTCCATTGTACCACGGACGCGGCAAATTTGCAAGGAAAATTTTTACTTTCATATTTCCTTCAGTGTTGACAAACGGCAAAAGATATGGTATACTGACTATGAAAAATTTTGCGCGGGGGAGGGACGGCGTTTTGCGGCGAATACGGTGGGTGCCGGTGCTGTTTGCCGCGCTTTTGCTGGGCGGCTGTGCGACCGGCGAAATGCGCGAAGCGGACGCGTCGTACGTGTCCCGCGCGGAGACCGGCGGCGCGGAAACGTTCGACCGCTGTCTGCTGGAGGACAGCCTGACGGGCGTCCCGGAACCGGAGGACGCCGGGAACGGGGTCGCGTCCGACGACGCGTCGATTGCCGAAACGGACACGGCGACCTACCGCTCCGCGTCCGGCGACGGCGCACTGCTGACGGTCCAAACGGGCGGGGACTTCGTCTACCGCATCGCCCGGCGGTACACCTATATCGCCGACGCGGACGTCACGTTCGACCTACGGTTCACGCTGACCGGCGCGCTGTCCGACGAAGGGCGGAACACGCTGTTCGGAATCCAAACGGCGACGGTCGCCTGCACGGAACTCTCCAACGCCGACGCGGCGGTCAGCGCGCTGGCGGCGAACGGGAATTACAGCCCGGTCGCGTTCACGCTGAATGTGCGTATGCTGTCCGGCGAGATGCTGACGCTCGACGAGTTCCTCGGCTCGGGCGCGTTCGCGGCGCTGACGGAGCAACCGCGATACGTCACGTTCGACGCGGCGGCGGGGGAATTTTCGCTCGACCGCCCGCTCTATCCCCTCGGATAACCCAAACGAAAGGACAAGGAAACAGGTTTCATGGACGAAGGGCTTAACGCCGGACTGCTCGATTCCTCGGGACGGCTGACGACCGAGGACGCGCAAAAGTACCGGTACTACCGCAAAACTTTCCTGTACGCGACCGTCATCGCGATTTGTATCACGGTCCCGTTCATACTTTACGAATGGATTCGCACCGGACACGGGGTGTTCCTCTACTACGGCGACTACAACGCGCAACAATTGGCATTCTACCGCCATTGCGTCGATATGGTACGTTCGGGCAACCTCCGCTGGGACTGGTATACCGACCTCGGCTCGAATTTCGTGGCGAGCTATTCCTACTATATGCTCGGCAGTCCGTTCTTCTGGTTCATGTGCCTGTTCCCCGCGAGCTGGGCGCCGTACCTGATGGGACCGGTGTATATCCTCAAGTATATCACGGCGGCAATGCTCGCCTACTGCTACCTCAAGCGCTGGACCCGCAACAAGGACTATGCCGTCCTCGGCGCCCTGCTCTACGCGTTTTGCGGGTTCCAAATCTATAACACCTTCTTCAACCAGTTCCACGAAGTCGTCGCGTTCTTCCCGCTCCTGCTCATCGGCATGGAGGAATTGGTGCAGAACAACCGCCGGGGGGTGTTCGCCCTCGCCGTCTGCCTCAACGCGATGATTAACTACTTCATGTTCGCGGGGCAGGTCGCGTTTTGCGTGATTTACTTCATGTTCCGTTTCTCCGACAAATCCTTCGGCATCACCTTGCGGAAGTTCCTGTCGCTCGCGCTGGAGGCGGTCATCGGGTTCGCGATGAGCATGGTGCTGTTCCTGCCGGGCGCCCTCGGCGTCGTGGGGAACGACCGTATCAACGGCTCGTTTTCGACCTTGAAGGACGTGATGTTCTATTGGAAGGGCGGGGAGCTGTATTGGCAGCGGTACGGGCAGATTTTGGAAAGCTACTTCTTCCCGCCGGACATTCCCTCCCGCGTCAATTTCTTCTACGGGCATACCGAGCGCTGGGCGTCGATTTCCGGGTTCCTGCCGCTGTTCGGCATGACCGGGGTGTTCTCGCTGTTCACGGTGAAACGGCGCGGCTGGGTGAAGGGAATCGCCGTCTTTTTGGTGGTCTGCTCGTTCGTGCCGGGTCTGAACGCCCTGTTCTACCTCGGTCGCTCGGCGTATTACGCCCGGTGGATGTATATGATGGTGCTGATGTTCGTCGTCGGCACGGTGCTCGCGCTGGATAGCAAGGAAGCCCGCTGGAAGGGCGCCCTCGCCGGGAGCCTCGGCTGTATCCTCGCGATTGCTGTCCCGCTCGGTTTGGTCTGGTACGATAAACCGGACACCGACGCGGTGGACTTCCAACTCGGACGCGCGCCCTACCTCGGTCGGTTCTGGGTTTGCGTGCTGATTGCGCTCGTCGGGGTCGTCGTGCTTTGGCAGATTCTGCAGCGGTTGCGCGGGACCAAACGCCTCGCGAACGCGCTCCTGCTCGCGACGTCCGTCTGTATCGTCGCCGTCGGCGTCACGCATATCGAAAGCGGCAAGGAACATTCGCATTCCAGCGAATTCATGGTGAATCAGGTGCTGTTCGGCGAGGTCACCCTGCCCGACCCGACCGACGAATTCTACCGCATGGACCTCCATTGCGACAACAGCACGGTCACGACGCTCGACAACCTCAATATCTATTGGCACTACCCCGGCATGGAGTGTTTTCACACGGTCGTCCCGCCGTCGATTATGGAGTTCTACGACCTGCTGTCCTACGACCGCTCGGTCGGGTCCCGCTCGCCGAGTACCTGGTACGGCGTGCGCGGGCTGACCTCGACGAAATACTGTTTCGTCGAAGAGGAGGACAACAACCGCCAAATCGAGCGGGTGCTCAAGAGCGACAGTTCCGCCGTTTCGTCCTACGAAACCAGTTCCAATTGGCAACTTTCCGGCGAGGACGGCGATTACTACGTCTACGTCAAGGAAGATAAGTACGACCCCGCCCGCGGCTGGACCTACTACGACACGCAAAACGGGTACGACATTTACAGCAACGATAACTATATCCCCATGGGGTTCTGTTTCGACGAATTCATGACCGAAAGCGAGTTCATGAAGGTCGGCGCGAATTCGAGCGGCGGGCGGAGCGGCTATTCCGCGACGACGTTGCTCCTGACCTACCTCGTCGTCCCGGACGATATGGCGGACTACTACGCGCAATTCATGACCGAGGTCAAGGAAAAGGACACCAAGGCGTGCGCGTACGACACCTATGCCGCGTCGGCGGTCGAGCGGCGGGAAAGCGCCTGCACGGACTTCCAATGGGGGTCCAACGGGTTCTCGGCGCACATCGAGACCGAAAAACCCCGCATCGTGTTCTTCTCGGTCCCGGCGGAAGACGGGGTGAAAATCGGCTCTCTGCCGGCGGACGGCGGCTGGAAAGCGACGGTCAACGGGGCGGACGCCGAGGTGCTGACGGTGGACGGCGGGTTTGTCGCCGTCGAAGTCCCCGCCGGCGCGAGCGACATCGCGTTCACCTATCGGACCAAGGGGCTGGGGTACGGTCTGCTGTTGACCGTGCTTGCATTGCTCGGCTTTGCGGGCTACCTGCTCTATTGGAAGAAATTCCGGAAGGAGCGCGCGACCTATCGGTTCTTCCGCGAGGATTACTACGACACCGGCGTCTACGTCGCGCCGGAACCGGACGAACTCCCCGTCGCGGAAGACGAAACTCCTTCGGAACCCCCTTCGGACGTCGAAACCCCTTCGGAAACCCCGTCCGAATCCCCGTCTGACGAAAACCCTTCGGACGTTGAACCCCCGTCGCAAACCTCGTCGGAAACCTCGCCCGAAACCCCGCCCGACGAAACCCCGCCCGACGAAAACGCTTTCGAATAAAGCCCGAAACGACGAAAAAACCGCCCGTATACGCTGTTTGGCGATACGGGCGGTTCCGTTGTTTCTTACCGTTTTAGAAGTCGAACAGGTCGTCGCGGCTCTTTTCGTTGCGCGAACGGCTGTTGCTGTTCTGGTTCTGGTTGTTGTTCTGGTTTTGGTTCTGATTCTGATTCTGATTCTGGTTCTGGTTGTTGTTCTGGTTCTGATTCTGGTTCTGATTGCTGTTGCGGTTCTGATTCTGGTTGCTGTTGCGATTCTGGTTGTTGTTTTGCGACATAACGGTTTCTCCTTTTCGGTAAGTTGGGTTCCATCAGTAGTATGACCCGAAAAAGGAGTCTTTTATGCAGATTCGGCAAATCATTTGTGATAAATCCCGCCGGACAGAATCGTGAAACCGCGATAGACCTGCTCGGCGAGGAGCAGGCGCGCCAATCGGTGCGGAAACGTCAGCGCCGAAAGCGAAAGCCGGAAATCACATTCCCGCTTGAAACGCGCGTCCAGCCCGTGGCTCGAACCGATGACGAAACAGAGCGGGTTCGACGCGGTTTTTTCGCGCAACAGTTCGGCGAATCCCTCCGACGTCAACTGCTTCCCCTCGACGCAAAGCGCGACGGTCGCGCACCCCTTCGGCAGGGCGGCGCGAATGCGGACAGCCTCCTTTTCGAGCGCCTTCGCGACCAGCGCCGGGTTTGTCTCCTCGGCGACGCGTTCCTCCGGGATACAGACCGTGCGGTACGCGCAAAACCGTTGCAGGCGCTTTCGGTACTCCTCCTCCGCTTCGCGGAAGTAGTTCTCGCGGAAGTCCCCGACGTGCAGTACGGTAACGGAAATCATTTCTTTTGCGGCTTTTTCCGCACGGAACAGCCGAAACTGCCGATTCGCCGTCCGAGCGCGTAATAGGCGCCGTGGCTGTACGCAAGCAGGTCCGCTTTCTCCAGACGCAATTTGCCGTCCTCGCCGAGCAGGCGTTCGTCGACCGTGACCGCCGTGACGTCCGCGAGGAACATCACATGACTGCCGAGCGGTTTCTCCTCAAAGACCCTGCACTCCAGCGTGACCGGACATTCGCCGACGGACGGGCAGGGGACCGTCGACGACGCCTCCGCCGTCAGGTGGAACCGCTCGAATTTGTCGAAATCCCGCCCGGACTTCACGCCGCACAGGTCCACCGTCCGCACCAGCCGCGCCGGCGGCAGATTGATGCAGAACGCCCCGCTTTCGCGGAGCAATTCGAACGAGTACCGCTCCGGTCGGACGGAAATATAGGTCCGCGGCGGCTTGGAACAGACGACGCCGGTCCACGCGACCGTGAACACGTTCCGCTTCGCCCCGTCGCCGCAACTGACCAGCACCGCCGGCACCGGCGCGAGCAGGACGCTCCCTTTCCAAACCTGCTTCGGCATTTTTCGCCACAACCTTTCCCGAAATTTGAATACAACGGTCCGCCCCGCGCCGTTTTTCACGCCGCCCCGCGCCGTTTCGCGCCGGGTTTTACACGCCGCACCGCGCCGTTTTTCACGCCGCCCCGCGCCGCCCGCGCGGTGGCTTTACCCCTTCGCGAACGGGTCGCGCGCGTCCACAACGGCGGAAAAATAGGTCTCGTAGGTGACGAACCCCGGCGGACTGCCCGCCGGCTTGCGCAGGTGCTTGACGCGGGTGTAGTCCACCTCCACGTTCGTACTGCCGCGCTTTTCGCTGTGGTACGCGGCGAGCATCGCCGCCTCGGTGTAGTCGCGGTCGGTCGGTTCGACGCCGTTCGTCACCAAAATCACGTGCGAACCGTGGAATTTCTTGATGTGGAACCACACGTCCCGCTTGTCCGCCGCGCCGGTCAGCGCGTCGTTTTGCAGGTTGTTCCGCCCGACGCGGACGGTCATGCCGTCGGTCGTGACGAAGGAAAGCGGCTTGGAAAGCGGTTCGCGCTTCTTTTTCTTTTTCCCGTTCCGCCCGTCCGGCTCTTTTTGCCGCGTCAGCCCGGTTTCCGCCAATTCCCGGCGAATCTCCGCGAGGTCCGAAAGCCCGGTCGCCCGCGCGACCGCGTCGAGAATGCTCTCGAGGTGGTCGATTCGCCGCTCGTCGAGTTCGACCTGCACGGCAAGCGCCTCGGCGGCGCGCTTGAGCTTGGCGTACTTTTTGTAGCAGGCTTGCGCGTTTTGCGCCGGCGTTTTCCGCGCGTCCAGCGTCAGCGTCACGTCTTTCCCGGTTTCGTAATCCGTCACGACCGCGCGCGACGCGCCCGGCTCGATACGGTAGAGGTTCGCCATGATGAGGTCGCCGGTCTTGCGAAGGTCCTCCCGCTTGGAACAGTCCGCCAATTCCTGCCGCTGGGACGCGAGTTTGCGCTGTTCCCGCGCGAGGTGCGTGCGGACGGTCTTGAGGATGTCCGCCGCGTAGGATTGCAGGTTGACGGTTTCCTCCTTTTCGGCGAAGTAGGAAAGCAGCAGTTCGGAGAAACTGTTCTTCCGCCGCAACTCCAGCCCGGTATATTGCGTCAGCGGCAGGTACGCGTACTCCACGCCCTTTCCGCCGTCGTACACGGCGCAGGGCTGAAACTCCCGCCGCCGCACCAGCCCGACGACCTCCTCGAACGCCGCGACCGCCCGTTCGGACGGGATTTCCCGCGTGAGCGCGTCCGTTCGCCCGCAGGCGCGGAAACAAATCTCCCGCGCGACCGCCGGGGAAAAGGCGCAGAACTTCGCGACCAGCAGTTTGTCGAGCGGCATATCGCCGTTCGCGCCGAGCAGGGAAACGAATTGCTCCCGCGTGACTTGCGTCGCGTCCAGTTTCGCTTGCGGCGCGGGCGGCTCATAGGGCAGACCGGGCATGACCTGCCGCACCGAGGCGGTCAAATCCGCCGTCGAAGTCGCGCCGAGGATACGCCCGTCCGCCCCGACCAGAATCAGGTTGGAATACTTGCCCATCATCTCCGCGTAGACGGTTTTCTGCCGCAAAAAGCCGAGTTCGTCGGCGGATTCGAAGCGAAAGCAAAGGATGCGCTCCCGCTCGACGCAGGACACGTCGGTCAGCCGCCCGTTCTGCAAATGCTTGCGGAACAGCATGCAAAGCGGGGTCGGGTCCGCCGGACGGGCGAACGGCTCGTCGGTGACGGCGGCAAGCGGGCGGGACGCGGACGCCGAAAG
>CANQTR010000045.1 GCA_947626805.1 uncultured Clostridia bacterium | reverse complement strand
GACTACCTGCTTCTGGCGGAGCGCTTCTTTTCGGGCGAAGAAACCGAATACGTCCGCGACGGCTCGTCGGTCGGCGACGAAAAATTGCGGTTCCTGAAGGTCTGGACCCGCAAGGAGGCGTATATCAAGTGCGCCGGCAAGGTGCTTTCGGATTTCCCGTCCTTCTCGGTCGTCGAAAACGGGAAACTGCTCTCCAAACTCGGCAGCGTGTCCCTTCGCAAGTTCTCCATCAGTTTCGAGGGCTGTGAAAACTACCTGTTCGCCATCGCCGGGGTCTGACCCCATGCGCGGATTGCTGCACGCCGGGCAAAAACTGCCGTTCGCCAACGGCGCTTTTTGCTCGGCTTTGCTCTTGTTCCTCTCGCTCGCGGGCGGCATGCTCGGCGGTGCGGTCGCGGGGGCGGGGTCGCTGTTCCCGTTTTTGCTGTGTTGCGCGCTGTTCGTCGGCGCGGTGTGCGCGGTGTGGTGGTCGCGGTACGGCGGCGTGACGGAAGGGCGCGCCGTCGCGCTGCTGTTCCTGCTCGCGCTCGCGGCGCGGCTGTGCTATATCCTGCTCATCACCGTCCGCGTCAACCAGCACGACGTCTACTATTTCGGGTACCCCGCCGTCAACCACGGGCATACCGGCTATATCGAATTTTTCCTCCAAAACGGACGCCTCCCCGACGGCGGCGAAATCCTCACCCACGCGCAATTCTACCACCCACCGCTCCACCACATCGTTTGCGCGCTGTTCCTCCGCCTGCAGACCGCGCTCGGCGTCCCCTTCGACGCCGCGGCGGAAAACCTGCAGGCGCTGACGCTTTTCTATTCCATGGTCGCGCTCTACGCCTGCTACCGCGTCCTCAAACTGCTCGGACTACGCGGCGGCGCGCTGTTCGCCCCGCTCGCCCTGCTCGCCTTCCACCCGACGTTCTTCCTGCTTTCCGGCAGTATCAACAACGACTGCCTGAGCGTCATGTTCTGCCTGCTCGCGGTCTGGGCGGCGCTCGCGTGGTACCGAAAGCCCACCTTCCCCCGCGTCCTCGCGCTCGCGCTCGGGCTGGGCGGCGGCATGGCGGCGAAACTGTCGGTCGGCGTCCTCGCCCCGGCGGTCGCCGTGCTGTTCCTGATTCGCCTGGTGCGGACGAAGGGCTGGGGCATGGACGGGCGCGGGCGGCTTTTGCTGCAGTTCTGCCTGTTCGGCGTCGTCTGTATCCCGTTGGGAATCGGTTGGCAGGCGCGCAATTTCCTGCTCTACGGCATTCCGCCCGATTACCTGCCCCACCTGTCCGCGCAATCCAAGCAATACCTCGGCGACTACCCGCTCTGGACGCGTTTTTTCGACTTCGGCACCCTACGGGACTTCGGGGTCTTTCCGTCCTGCACCGGCGAATACGGCGCCGCCTACTTTGAGCACTGTATCCCGCTCGCGATTCTGAAGATGTCCCTGTTCGGCGAGTACGGCTACTGGACGCAAATCCCCGCCTTCGAGGCGGTCGGAACGTTCCTGTTCGGGCTGAATCTGCTCGTCGTCGGCGGAAGCCTCGGCGGAATGGGCGTCTGCACCGTTTCCGCGTTTCGAACGCGCCGCGCGTCCCCCTCGCCGGGCGCGGCATTTGCCCGCAAGAACGGGATATCCCGCTCGTCGGCGCTGTTTCTCCTGCTCGCGTGGGCGTTTTCGCTGTACGGCTACACGGCGTTCTGCTTCAAGTACCCGCATTTCTGCTCGATGGACTTTCGGTATATCGTCCCGACATTGCTGTACGGCGCGGTGTTCCTCGGCGTCCTGCTTTCCCGCCTTCACGCGCGTGCGACCCGCCCGTCGCGCTTGCTTTGCGCGCTTCTCTACGCCGCCGTCGCCGCGTTTTGCGCCTGCTCCGTCCTGCTTTACCCGTTCTTTTTCGGAACATGACGGGGCGTTTTCGGGGCGTTGCCCCGAACCCCATTTAAGGGACTTTTTGAAAAAAGTCCCTTAAAAATCCTCAAAAACTTTTCTGTTTGGGGTTTAAAAAAAATATTAACTCACGTGTGCGAACCGTCCCGACGTCGCAAAAAGGGGGTTCGTTATCCGAATTTGCAAAACCAAAATACAATCAAAAATCGCCCCGTAGGCGGACATGCAGCCGCCCGCTCCGAACACAAAGTGTTCGGAGCAGGGCTCCTTAAGAGAAAAACTGTCGTATCGGCGTCAGAATCGACGCCGATGCGACCGTTTTTTTAAAATGTCGACAGATTCGCGGTCGCGCCGTCGGTGCTACGCGCCGCGCCGTCCTTCACTTTCCCCATTATTCAAAGCGGCTTGCCGCTTTGAATGGCGAATACCCCCCTTTTGCGCCCTGCCGAAACGGGCAGGGCGGTCGGGTTTCCGCAAGTAAAACACCAAACAGAAAAGTTTTTGAGGATTTTCAAGGAACTTTTTTCAAAAAGTTCCTTAAAAGGACTGCACGATGTGCAGTCCGGGTATGGGGCAAAGCCCCATGAAATCCCATTCCCAAAAAAATCAGCCCGCGGGGAAAACTCCCCGCGGGCTGTTTGCCGTTCGCTTATTCCGGCTGACGAATGACGTATGTGCCGAGCATGTGCCGCTTAAGCAGCAGGTAATCGACCGAATCCACGTCGTTGTCGCCGTCGATATCCGCCGCAAGCGCCTGCTCGTCCGTGAGTTTGAACGTACCGAGCATCGTGCGTTTCAGGAGCAGATAGTCGACCGAGTCGACCGCACCGTCCCCGTTGACATCGCCGCGCAAAACGTGTTTCGCCTCTTCGAGCGCGTCGAGCGCGGCTTGCAAAGCGGTTTGCGCCGCGTCCACAGCCGGCTGCAGCGCCGCGTCGTCCGCCAGGACACCCTTCGCGATTTCGAGCGCGTCGCGCAACGACTGCCAGGTCTCCTCGGTGTAGTCCTCGGCGTTCAGCGATTCCGCCTCCCCGACGAGCGCGTCGAGCGCGGTCTTGTCCGTATCCGGCACCAGCGCGCCCAGCGCCTCGGTCAGCCACGCCGTCGCGGCGTCGATTTCCGTTTGCGTCGCGTCTGCCCGCGCAAGGACCGCTTCCGCGTCCGCAAGCGCTTCTTCGACCGCGTTCCAGCTGTCCGCCGTGTAGTATGCCTCGTTCAAGCCCTGTGCCCGGGCAATCGCCGCCTCCAGCGCCTCGGTATCGTGACGCTTGGTCAGCCGCTCGATTGCACCTTTCAGGACGTTATATGCCCCCAGAACCGTATCCCCGTTCGCGGTCGGGTCGTTGTAGACGCCTTTCGCGTAGCTCAGTTCGAACAGGAACGTGCTCCACGCGTCGTCGTCCTCGTAATCGTTCGCGTCAAGACCGGACGCGTAGACCAGCAATTCCCAAAGTTCCGTCTTGTCCACTTGCGCGAGCGCGACGATATAGGTGTCGCCGCTGACGTTCGCGACCGTCACCTTGCCGGTTTGCGGGTCGTATGTGAAATCGGTATGAATGAACCCGTCCACCGTGATGTACAGCGAACCTTCGCCGATGCGCTCCGGCAGGACGTAGCCCTCTTGCGGCGTCAGCGTCACTTCGAGCGTGCCGCCCGCCTCGACCAATTCGCCGAGGTAGAAATCGGTCGTTTCGTTCTCGCCGTCCATGCGGTATTCAAATTCCATGGAATCGTCCGGCGTCAGGAAGTCGAGGAACGCGCCGACGGCGTACAGCCGCGTCTGTTCCACCGAACCGTCCTCGCCGACGACCACCCGGTAATGCGCCGGGTTCTTGCCGCCGACAGCGACGTCGACCGTGTGCGTCCCGGCGGTCAGCCACAGATAGAGGCTGTACGCGTCGTCCGGGTGCGTGCCGTCGAATCCGTACGGCTTGCCGTCGACGGTGACGGAAGTCGCCCAGTAGGTGTCGTATCCGGCGGTGAGTTTGACCTCATAGACGGGCGTCCCTTCGGTATTCTGAACCGGGCTTCCGCTGACGGCCGGCGTGTCCGCCTCGCCGGCGCGCGCCTTGACCGACCCGCCGTTGATGGCGACGGAAACGGTAACACCGCTGCCGTTGTAGCCGCTATAGTAGCCGGTGCCAATCGCCGAAACATCTTTGCCCGGCGCATTGGTGACGACCGCCGTGACCGTGCCGCCGTTGACCGTGACCGAACCGCCGTTGCCGTTTTTCGTCATGCCGGTACCAATCGCCGCCGCATAGCAGCCGTAACCTTCCCAATTTGCGTTTTGCGTCGCCGTGATGTTGCCGCCGTTGATGACGATTTCGGCGCCCTGCCCGTCAACGCCCGTACCGATGAGCGCGCCGCTGTAGCCTTGCAGATTGCTGTCGGTCGCGTTTCCGGTAAGCGTAAGCAAGCCGCTGTTGACCGTAATCTTCGTCTGATACATTTGCGAGGTCGATTGCTCGTACCCCGTACCGATGAGCGCGCCGAAACTCGATGTTTTTCCGCGAATCGTGCCGCCGTCGATGACGATTTCCTGCACCGCGTCCCTCATCGGATTCGCGCTTGACACAGCCGACCCGGAACCGATACCGGCTGCCGCGCCCGAACTCCGCAAGGAGTACCCGGACCCGACCGGCTGAATGTCCATATCAATGACGCCGCCGCTGACCGTGATTTTCGACGCGACGCCGTATTGACCGCCGCCGATGCACGCGCCGGCGCTCTTAGACGTAAAGCTGAGGTTTCCGCCGGCAATCGTGATTTCGCCGGCCGTCTTTTCGTTGGACGAACCCCACATATTCGCCGGGGCGTTCCCGCCGATTCCCGCGCCGGAAACCGGTTTGTATGCGTTCGTGGAAACCATGTTGAAGTGCAACGTATCACGGAAACCGCCCGTTACGGTCAGTTCCGCGTCATACGGCACATAAATTCCCGCCGCCTTATCGGTGACGTCGATTTGGTTGTCCCCTTCTATCGAAATCGTATTGCCTTTTCCCTTCACGGAAATCGCCGGATTCGCCGCCGCCGTCAGGTGCAGGTTCCGAATGCTCAGGCTGACGCCCTCCGCAACCGTGATAGGGCAGGTGTAGGTAGCGTCCGCGTTCGCGCTCACCAGCGTGACGGCGGGTTCCACCCCTTCGTTGTCCGCGTCGCAAAGCACCTCTACGGTACCCGTAAAGCCTTCCGGAAGAATCCAGGTGCCGCTGTAGTGGATTTTACCGTCCCAATTGCCGAGTTCCGGCGCATACGGCGCACCGGAAACCAGAATGTCGATGGTGTCCGAGACTCCGTTCGTCGCCGTCGCGGTCAAGTGACCGGTCCCCGCGCCCACGAACGAGATGACCGCCTCGTACAGCCCGCTCGCTTCGTTGTAACCGCATTCCTTATCGATTTTGATGACGCTCGGCGTGTCCGTCGTGAACGTCACCGAACGGTCCGCCGCCGTCGCGGGATACGCGATAGCGCCGACGGTCATCGGCGTGACGCCGACGCTCGCGGTGATGTTGCGGTTGTTGATGCGGACCGACGTCACGTCGTTCTTGCCGCTGACCGGCAGCGGGTCGGAAACCGTTTCGTTCCAGCCGTAGTCGATGACGTCGACCAAAAACGCCGTGTCCCCGGTAATCAGCGACGCGAATTGCGCGTCGTCGAGCGGAATGTCGAAGGTGTAGGCGCGCCCCGCCTCGGTAATGGATTCGTCCGCGTAGACGTCCGAATAGGGCAGGTAGTCCCACGTCCCGCCGACGTTCACCTTTTGCGACGACAGCAACTGCACGCCCTGAATGAAGTTGTCGTCCATGACGACGAGCTTCAGGAAGGTCGTCGGTTCCGGCTCGCCTTCCTCGTTCTCCACGTCTTGCGTGTAGAATTCGGTGCTGAGGATTTGCGGTTTGGTCACGTCGTACCCGAACGGAATCGAGAGCGTTTGCGTCTTGCCGCCCGTCCCGTCGACCGTCGCGGTCAGGTCGAACGAGAAGTCGTGGTCTTTGGTGTAATCCCACGCGTTCCCGTCCGTGTCGGTGGTATACCCGTTGAACCCGTAATACGGCGGGAGCATATCGTACGCGATGTAGCCGCCGGAAGTATAGTAGAAGGTCTTGAGCACGTTGCTCGCCGTGACAAGGTGCGCTTTGACGTCGCCGGAAATATCGTAGGACAGCGATTTCGGCGCGCGGAGCAAGCCCGTCACCGGCACGACGCTGTAATTCAGCGACAGGAACAGCGACCCGTAGAACACCTTGTTCGCCTCGTAGGTGTCGTCGTCGACGAGGGCGTTCAGACCCATCGGGTAGCCGTAGTACGAGCCGTCAATCTCGCCGAGCGTGTACAGTTCGGTGTCGTACAGGTACGCCGGTTCGTCGTCATACGCGGTCGAATCGAACACGGGCGCCTTCGCCCAGTCGCCGTAGAACGCGAGGTACGGGAGCGAGAGGTCCACGCCGCCGTCCGTCGCTTTGAGCTGCACGAACCCGTCGAGGAAGGTCCCGTTGACGAACGGTGCGAGCGCCTGCTTGCCCTTTTCGGTCAGCGTCAGCGTGACGTCCACCGTTTCCTCGCCGCCGCCCGCCACCGTGACGGACGTCTTGCTCAATTTTGCCTCGAATTCCTCCGCGGAAAGCGCGCGGGAGAGTTCGGAAATGCAGTCGTAGGTCTCCTCGTCGACTTCGACCTGCTCGATTGCGGCGGTCAGCGCGAGGACGGAAATTTCGTAGGTCTTTTCGGTTTTGCCGAAGTTGTGAACCGTGAAGCGGAACGAATAGGTCCCTTCCTCGTCGTCCTTCAGTTCCGCCTTCGGGCGCTCGTTCCCTTCGACGGACAGGTACGCCTCCGCGTGAATCGCGTTCCACACGTTCGCAAGCCCCGCGCCCTGTTTGCGCGGCGAATAGGCGACGCCGTGCTCGTCGAGCACCTGTTCCGCCGTGCTCAGCAGGAGGTTATTCACCAAATCCCGCACCTGCACGCCGTTCCGCGTTTCGTCGTCCAGCGTTTCGACGTACTGCCGCACGACCGACGCCGCGCCCGCCATATGCGGACACGCCATCGACGTGCCGCTCATGCTCGCGTAGGAATCGCCGGGCATCGTCGACCAGACGTTCCCGCCGGGCGCCGTGATTTCCGGCTTGAGCGACAAATCCGGCGAAATGCCGAGCGACGAGAAGTAGGACATCCGCCCGCCGTCCGCCGATTCGACCACGTCGACGTAGCCGTCGGACATCGTCACCCGTTTCTCCTTGAGGTTCTTGAGGTATTCCCCGTCGGACAGGCTGATGAACACCGCCGGGAGCAGTCCCTGCAGCTGCATATTGATGAGGTCCTCGTCCAGGTTGTCATAGACGATGAGCCCGACCGCGCCGGCGTCGAAAGCGTTCTGCTCCTTCTCCGTGAACGCGATTTCGCCGCCGCGCTGCACCAGCGCGATATTGCCGCGAACGGTCTCCCCGACAGATGCGAAGTTGAATTCGTCCCCGTACCCCGGAACGACGACAAAATCGTAGGTCTCCCCGTTGAGGGAGGTCCAGAGCAGTTCGCTGCTCGCGCCCGTGTCGGTATACTTGATTTTGCGGTCCCCGCCCATGAAGTAGAGCGAACGCTCGACCATTTCGTTCACGCTCGCGACCGAAACGGCGGCGGGATAGGTCGACGGCGAACCGACGATGCCGTTGTCCGGGTTTTCCAGCAGGGCGAGGTCGGTGCCGAGCAGGTTGCCGGTGGTGGCGTTCGAGTCGTTGCCGGCGGCGCACAGCAGGTTGATGCCCGCTTTTTTGACGTTTTCGTACGCCTGGTCGGTCACTTCATCCGAGGTCGTGAACCCGCACGGCGAACCCAGGCTCATGTTGATGGTGTCCACGCCGAGGGCGACCGCGTCCTCCAGCGCCGCGAGAATCACGTCGGTAGACGCGCCGCCGCCGTTATCCCCGAAAACCTTCAGAATCACCAATTGCGTGTCCGGCGCGACGCCCTTGAATTTCGCGCCGTCCGCGCCGACCGTGCCCGCGACGTGCGTGCCGTGGCTCTCGCCGCCCGAAACGTCCGCGTCCCCGTCGGCGTAGTCGTAGGCGAACGGGATTTTCTCGCTCTTGTACAGCTCGCTCGCCGTTTCCGCCTCCGCGTTATGTTCGCCGCTCAGGAACGCCTCGACGTCCGCTTCCGTCAGCCGCGGATTCGACGGCGCCTTTTGGAACGCCTCGTGTTCCGTGTCAAGCCCCGTGTCGAGGACCGCCGTGACCGTGCCTTTTCCGGTGTAGCCTTCCTCGTTGGCTTTGTCGCTGTTGAGCATTTCGCCGCTCGTCGTCACGCCTTCGCCGTACCCGTCGACCGGTTCGACGTAATCATACGTTTGCGCGACCGTGACCGACTGTACGCCCGGCAGTGCGCGTAATTTGGCGAGGTCGCCGTACTTCGCCCGCACGGCAAACCCGTTGAACACCGTATCGTACCGGTACAGCACCTCCATGCTGTCGCGGTAGGACGACTGCACGACGGAAAGCGCGTTCGCCTGCTCGGTTTCGATTCGGCGGAGCGCCGTCTTGCCCGCGGCGGTTCCGAGGTAATCGGCAAGCCGCGCGCCGGATATGTTCGCCTCCAGCAGCGGTTTTTGCGTCAGTTCCACAAGGAACACGACCTCGTCGTCCTTGCCGTAAAGCGCGTTGCCCAGGAACTGCAGCTTGCTGTCGCGAATGTCTTGCATCAGTTGATACTTCGACGCAAGCGACGACAGGTCGCCGACCGCCCGGCTATCGGACGCCGCGAATACCGGCAGATACGCGCACAGGAGCGCGATTGCCATGACATACGCGGCGATGCTTAAAAGGTGCCGTTTTTTCATGTCTGGTTCTTTCCTTTCTCTCACATTCCGCTCTCTCTCGGAATAGCACCTTTCATTTTACCCCTTTCGCCGGCATTTGTCAAGACAAAATTGCAGGATTTTCGTCCGCTTTATGCAAATTCCAAAAAATTCCCGCTCCACGCCCCCCGGCAGGAAATCCGCCCCGCCCGCTCGTGCCGCGACGCAAAAAAACGCGCCGCCTGCCCTTGTGCCGCCCGTTTTCCCCTAACACGTCACTCAAAAAATCCCGTCCCGTGCCCTCTCGGCAAGGAATCCACCCCGACCGCTCGCGGCGCGACGCAAAAAACGCCTCGCCCGCTTGCGCCGCCCATTTCCCCCCGCGCGTCACTCAAAAAACTCCCGTTCCACCCCCAACAAATAGTCCACGCTGACGGCGAAATACCGCGCAAGCCCCGGCAGGAGGTCCAAACTCGGGTAGACCCCCTCCCGCTCCCACCGACTGACCGCTTGCGGCGTGACGCACAGAAAACGCGCCAGCTGCTCTTGCGTCACCCGCTTTTCCGTCCGAAGTTTCCGAATCCGCTCGCCGATAACCACCATGCCCGTACCGCCTTTCGTTTCCTTTCCTTCATCTATATAGTGTCGAAAATTCCGAAAAGGTTTGGTGAAATCCCGAAAATTTTTCCAAAACCGTCGCGTTTCGCTGTCGGCGCGGGCAGGGCGGGGATTTCCCCGCGCTCCGCCCGTTCCGTTTCCCGCACACCCCAATCACTTTTCGCTCGGGTCTTTCGGCGCCCGGCGGTAACGCTCCTGCTCCCGTTCCAGGAAGCCGAACCCGACCAGTTCCCGGCGCAAGGTGCAATAGTCGTCGTAAAAATCCAGCAACAGGTGATTCAATTCCTTTTCCTCGTACACCCGCCCCATCGCAAACGATTCGGCGACTTTTTCCAGAACGATTTCCCGTTTCTTTCGCTGGGACGGCAACGCGGTAAGGCGCCCGTTCACAAAAAAACTGTCCAGCACTTTTTGCCGATACACGTTCTCCCGCTCCACCGTTTGGTCGCTCGCGAAAAGCAATTCCGAAAGCGGTCGGTCAAACAGTTCCCGATTCAGGGAATAAATCACATAAAACTGTGTTCGGGAGCACCGCACGATTCCCGCATGCTCCATTTTTTTCAAGTGATAACAGACCGTCCCCGGCGTCAAATCGAGTTTTGCGGCAATGAGTTCGACATAACTGTCCCGTTCGGCAAGGATATGCAGAATGGCGAGCCGGGAAGGGTCCGCAAGGCATTTGAGAAACTGCACCGTATGTTCCATCAGACCGTCAAATCCTTTCTCCCGCCCAGTTCCCGGTAGCAGGCGCGGTAGGCGTCCATCAGTTCCTCGACCGTGCGAAGTTTCAGCGTCGCCTCCGCTTTCCGCTTCGGGTCGCTCGCGTTCCCGGCTTCCTGCCGGTAGCGGAGCAGAAAATTCTGCCGAAGGAACAGCAGATTATGAAGATAGACCGCCAATACCGTTTTTTCCTCGCCATCCGCCTGTTCGTGCCTGTCCCGCAAAGCGTCCTCGCCGGCAAGCAAATGCCCCAACCGCCGCAAATACGATTCCGGCAGTTCGTCCGCGTCCCCGGCGAGCCCGATAATCGCCTCGGCGTTTTGATAGAGTCCGCATTGCGTCAAAAGCGCCGCGCGCTCCGTCTTCGCGGAATCGTCCAATTCCCGGAGTCGTTCCGCGCACGCCTGCCGCCTCTGCACCACCGACGCGCGCATCGCGTCGGTCAATTCCCGTTTTATCATGTTGCGTCCGTCCTTTCTTTTCGTTCTGTCTGCTCTTATTATATACAAATCAAATCAGTTTGTCAATAGTATTTTGATATTTATCAAATTATTTTCGAAAGCGTCCACCCTTTTCATGCACATCGACGCGCTTTTTGCGCCACGGAAAACGGATTTTGTGAAAAATGTTCTTGCAAATTTTCGCGGAATGTGGTACAATAAAAAGGATTCTCGGATATTCTGTATAGTGTAAGGAAGTATCGGCATGAACAACTGTCAAACCAAAGTGGTCAAATTCGGCGGGACCTCGCTCGCCTCGGCGGAGCAAATGCAAAAAGCGGTCGCCATCATTCGCGCGGAGGACGCGCGGCGCTACGTCGTGCCGTCCGCACCCGGAAAACGCTTCGACGGCGACAAAAAAGTGACCGACATGCTCATCGCGCTCCACCACGCCGCCGAACAGTCCCTCCCCTACGAGGACCTGCTCGCCGAAATCGAGCAACGCTATACGGAAATCCTGCACGGACTGGGCAGCGCGCTCGACCTTTCGCCGGAATTTGCCGCCATCCGCGAACAAGTCCAAGCCGGCACGACCCTTGACTACCTCGCAAGCCGCGGAGAATACCTCAACGGGCTGATTCTCGCCGACTGCCTCGGCTATCCGTTCATCGACGCCGCCGAGGTCATCTTCTTCGACGAAAACGGGGCGTTCGAGGCGGAACTGACCAACCGCGTCCTCTCCCGCCGCCTGTCAAGACAGCGTTGCGCCGTCGTCCCCGGCTTCTACGGGAGCCTGCCGAACGGCGAAATCAAAACCTTCAGCCGCGGCGGCTCGGACGTGACCGGCGCAATCGTCGCGCGCGCGGCGAACGCGGACCTGTACGAAAACTGGACCGACGTGTCCGGTTTCCTCATGGCGGACCCGCGCATCGTCCCGAACCCCCGCGCCATCGAGGTCATCACCTACCGCGAATTGCGCGAACTGTCCTACATGGGCGCCGCCGTGCTCCATGAGGACTCGATTTTCCCGGTAAAGGTGGCTGGAATCCCTATCAACATCAAAAATACCAACCGTCCGGGCGACGACGGCACGTTCATCGTCCCGTCCAAAGACGGCTTTCGCGGGGTCGCGACCGCCTCGCCCGGCAGTATCACCGGCGTCGCGGGCAGGAAAGGTCTCTGCCTCGTCCACATCGAAAAGGACATGATGAACCAGGAAATCGGCTTCGGCGCGAAGGTCCTGCAGGTCGTCGCGGACATGGGACTTTCGTTTGAACACCTCCCGTCCGGCATCGACACGATGTGCGTCGTGCTGTCCCGCGCGGACATCGCCGGCAAGGAATCCGAACTGATTGAGCGTATCCGCGACGCGGTTCGACCGGATTTCATCGCCGTCGAAGGCGAACTCGCCCT
This sequence comes from uncultured Clostridia bacterium, assembly GCA_947626805.1. GTDB lineage: Bacteria > Bacillota > Clostridia > Oscillospirales > CAG-382 > Coliplasma. The sequence goes on along the minus strand of CANQTR010000045.1, from coordinate 1,064 downwards.
GATTGCCGTCGTCGGTCGCGGCATGGCCGGCGCGCCCGGTTCCGCCGCACGCGTGTTCGGCGCGCTCGCGAAGAAAAAAATCAACATTCGCATGATCGACCAGGGCTCCTCCGAGCTGAACATCATCGTCGGCGTCAACGAGAGCGACTTCGAGCGCGCCGTCGACGCGATTTACGCCGAATTCACGTCAAAATGAGCTGGTTCACCTTGCGGTCGGCGGCGGAAGCGTCCCTGACCGAACGAAAAAGCGAATTCATCGCCCACGCGTCCCCGGTGCATACGGCGGAGCAGGCGCTGGAATTCGTCGCGTCCGTCCGGAAGCGCTACCCGGACGCGCGCCACAACGTCTACGCGTATCTTTTGCGGGAGGGGAACGCCTCCCGCTTTTCTGACGACGGCGAACCGCACGGGACCGCCGGCATGCCCGTGCTCGACGTCTTGCGCGGCGAAGGGCTGACCGACGCCGCCGTCGTCGTGACGCGCTACTTCGGCGGAATCCTGCTCGGGACCGGCGGGCTCGTCCGCGCCTACGGGCAGGCGGCAAAAATGGCGGTCGCCGCCGCCGGTCGGGTCGAAATGCAGAAGCTGTGCGTGTTCCTGCTCCGCGTTTCCTACGGAGATTTGAACCGGGTCGAGGGCGCGCTCGCGAATTTTCCGCTCAAACGGGTCGACGCGGTGTACGAGAACGACGTGCGGCTGACCCTCGCGGCGCGGGAGAGCGATTTTCGCGCGCTTGCGGACGAACTGTCCGAGCGAACCGGCGGGCGCGCAAACCTTTCGTTCCTCGAAACACGTTACGACGCGCTCTGACCCCGCCGCCCCGCGAAAAAACACGAAAAAAAAGCGCGAAAAAGAACCGCGCAACGCGTCGCGCGACGAAGTGCCCCGCGAAAAGGCAGAAAGAAAACCGCGCCGCAAGGAGTTTCCCTTGCGGCGCGGCTCTTTATTTTCTTTTGTTTGGACCTTTTTGACCGACCCAATCAGCCGAGCGGGGTCTGCCGACCGCCGCCGCCGTTTCCACCCGGAACGAACGTCGGTGCGCCGTTGTTGTTCACAACCGTGCC
>CANQTR010000044.1 GCA_947626805.1 uncultured Clostridia bacterium | reverse complement strand
CTGTCCGCCGATTAAAGTGGTACGCGAGCTGGGTTCAGAACGTCGTGAGACAGTTCGGTCCCTATCTGTCGTGGGCGTAGGATATTTGAGAGGCGCTTTCCTTAGTACGAGAGGACCGGGAAGGACATACCTCCGGTGCACCGGTTGTTCCGCCAGGAGCACAGCCGGATAGCCGCGTATGGACGAGATAAACGCTGAAAGCATCTAAGCGTGAAACTCACCTCAAGATGAGATATCCCACAGCGCAAGCTGGTAAGGTCACATGAAGACGACATGTTCGATAGGTCACAGGTGTAAGAATCGTAAGGTTTTGAGCTGAGTGATACTAAACGACCGAGGGCTTGAACTACTTCAAGCGCGAAGAGCAAACTCTTCTATTCCTTATTCATGTTCGCGAAAGCGAGGCGGTGAAGCGGAAGGAAATCCGCGGAGTCGCCGGACGAAAAGACGTGTGTGAAACGAACACACGCGAAGTCAGTGTCAATAACAGCGAGGGTCCACCCGTTCCCATTCCGAACACGGAAGTTAAGCTCGTTTGTGCCTACAATACTTGGCTGGACACGGCCCGGGACGATTGGTCGATGCTGACACTATTCCTCCTTAGCTCAGTCGGTAGAGCGCGTGACTGTTAATCACGATGTCGTTGGTTCGAGCCCAACAGGGGGAGCCACAAAAACCTCTTTTGTCTGCCAAGGCAAGAGAGGTTTTTTCTGCTTCTCGAGACAAAACAGCCGAAACAGTAAAAAGCAGTCACCGAAACAGGGGCTGGTACGGTTACAGAGAACGAACCGGCCCTTTTTCGTTTGAAGGCCGTGCAAAAAATCGGAAATCTTTCCATCGTGAGGATTCAAACCGCAAAAGCACCGCGGGTTTCGTGAAAATTTCGTGAAAACACGACGGCAAACGCTTGCAATTTGTCGGAACTTGTGCTATCATATTACTTAAACAGAGGCAAACACAGTTGATTACGGAGCAGTGATTCGCGGTGAAACGTAAAACATTGATGATCTTGATTCTGGTATTGGCGATAGTGGGAGCATGCACTACGGCTGTTATCGTTAATAGAGAGCAACTGGCAAAGTATTTTTTTGACTACGAATCAGAGATTAAGCAAGGATTTTCCGATGCGTTATTGGATGGATTACACACGCAGTACGGCATAGAAATCCCCAAAGAAGCTGCATTCATAAAAGGAATCAATACATACACGTTCCGGGATCAATTCGCAGTCATTTTATTTACCTGCAGCATTGACGAAAACGCGTATATGACGGATCCGGACGCCTATGTCTGTGATTTGCTGAACCTGGATCGGGAGAGGTATTCGGTAGCAGGCAGTGACGATTTCAAAGCAGTCGATTGGTATGAGGATTACGGCGGGCAACTGGACAGACAGCTCTCGGCGCCTGACGATATATTTACATCCATCAGTTATCGGGCGGATAACAATCAGCTGCTCATCCGATTTGCCGGATATTGCCCGGAAACCGTTTTCCCTTAATTCGTTCCTTTCCTGTTTTTTCTCTTTTCCTGCTATGATATGGAAAAGGTAAGTGTTCTTTTTGCCGTCGCCGGTTCGGGCCCGGCAAAACCTCTTTTGTCTGCCAAGGCAAGAGAGGTTTTTTCTGCTTTTGGGGGACAAAACAGCCCGAAATCGCTAAAAGCAGACACCGTTTCAAGGCCATGCAACGGAATTTGAACCCTTCTCATCAGAAGGATTCAAACCGCAAAAGCACCGCGGGTTTCGCGGAAACGCAACAGCAACTGCTTGCATTTTGTCGAAATTTGTGCTATAATATTTCAAAGCAAGGTTGTCAAAGAAGTAACCGACGACGAGCGCTACAAAAATGCGTCGCTTGCAAAATTTTCCCTGCCGGACGTTGAATAGAACGAGGTTGCGGAAAGGCAACGTATTGTTTTGGCGGAACGGCAAGTTTTTATTCCGCCCGTTTGAGCGAACTCGCTTTTTCGTATAAGAGAATATCACATAAAACAAGGAGGAGGTACTGTATGTCTACGTTATCCTACAAAACGCGCGGCGGCGCCGACCCGACGGGAAAACAGCGCGTGTTTTTCGCGTGCCACCCGGATGATTTCGAACGGTATTTTGCGGAGATATCCGATGATATCCTCGCATTGCAGGATTGCGCAATTTATTATCTCGGCAAGGAAGCGGAGGAAGCGTATGACGAAGCGTCGTTCTTGTCTTATCTTGCCGTAATGCGGCTGATTGTGATACCGGTAACGACGAATTTGCTGACGCGACCCTCGCGGGCAATCGACGTCGTCTATCGGTTTGCTCGGGAGGAGCATATACCGGTACTGACGTTGATGCAGGAGGAACAGCTGGATGAACTCTATGCGCGGGTATTCGGCGATTTGCAGTATCTGAATAAGCATGCGAAGGACAATACCGCTATCCCGTTTGAGAAGAAGTTTGCGGACTTCCTTACGTCCGTGCTGATTGGGGACGAGCTTGCCGAAAAGATAAGGAAATCGTTTGACGCGTATATCTTTCTCAGTTATCGGAAAAAGGACCGCGTATATGCGCAAGAGCTGATGCGGCTGGTCCATAAAAACGAATTTTGCCGTGATATTGCGATATGGTATGATGAGTTTCTCGTTCCCGGCGAAGGGTTCAACGGCGCAATCAAAGCCGCTCTTGAAAAAAGCAATTTCTTCGCGCTTACGGTGACGCCGAATCTTCTCGAAGACCACAATTATGTGATGGAAATGGAATATCCCATGATGCGGGAAACGGGCAAGCCGATTCTTTCGGCGGAAATGGTCGAAACCGACAGAGAAGCGCTGGAACGGAAATATGACGGTCTGCCTGCCTGTACGGACGCGAACAATGCGTCGAGACTGTCGGAATCGCTGCTGCAAGCGCTCGAAGGGATTGCAATACGCGCGAACGACGCTGACTGGGAGCATAACTTTATGATTGGTCTTGCGTACCTTGCCGGCATTGATGTCGAGGTCGATACCGACCGCGCGCTCCGCCTGATAACAGGCGCCGCCGAAGCGGGCGTCGCCGAGGCTATCGAAAAGCTCGTCGATATGTATCGGAGCGGCGACGGCGTTGAGCGGGATTATTTGCGTGCGATTGCGTGGCAAGAGAAACTTACGTCGCTGCGGAAAACGCGCTACGATGAGAGCAACGGAGAGGATGACGGGATACAATACAGGGATAACTTGTCAAAATTAGGAGATTATTGGAGCGAGGTCGGCAGGCTCTCGCGGGCGAAATCCTGCTATGAGGAGCTGCTCGACTTTACTAAACGGATGGCGGAGGAGACAAAGACGGCGGATGCCCGCCGCGCCCTGGCAATAAGTTATGAGCGACTCGGCGATATCGCTTACAGTGAAGGACGGCTGTCCGAAGCAAAGACGTACTACGAAAAATCGCATGCGATTGTTATAGCGCTGGCGGAGGAAACGAAGACGGTGGAGTCGCGCTGCGACCTGTCGGTCAGTTATCATCGACTCAGCGGCATAGCGGAAGCCGAAGGACGGCTTGTCGAGGCAAGGAATTATTGCGAAAAATCGCTTGAAAACGGGGAAACGCTGGCGGAGGAGACAAAGACGGCGGATGCCCGCCGCGGGCTGTTGATTGGTTATAGTCGGCTCGGTGACATAGCAAAAGGCGAAGGGCGGCTTGCCGAAGCAAGGAATTGTTACGAAAAATTTCTCGAGATAGCGATAGCGCTGGCGGAAGAGGCAAGAACGGTGTGGTCGCGCCGCGCCCTGTCGGTTAGTTATCATCGGCTCGGCGGCATAACGGAAGCCGAAGGACGGCTTGTCGAAGCAAGGAATTATTGCGAAAAATCGCTTGCGATAGATATAACGCTGGCGGAAGAGACAAAGACGGTGGAGGCTCGCCGCAGTTTGTTTGCCGGATATTTGCTGTTTGGCGACATAGCAAAAGGGGAAGGTCGGTTATCCGACGCAAGGGAGCACTACGAAAAATCGCTTGCGATAGCGATAGCTTTGGAAGAGGAGACAAAGACGGTGCAGGCGCGCCGCGATTTGTTGTGCGGTTATGCGCGGTTCGGCGACATCGCGAAAGACGAAGGGCAGCTTGCCGACGCAAGGGTGTATTACGAAAAATCGCTTGCGATAGCGATAACGCTGGAAGAGGAGACAAAGACGGTGCAGGCGCGCCGCGATTTGTTGTGCAGTTATGCGCGGTTCGGCGACATCGCTTACATCGAAGGACAGCTATCCGAAGCAAGGGAGTACTACGAAAAAACGCTTGCGATAGCGAAACCGCTGGCGGAGGAGACAAAGACGGTGGAGGATTGTCGCGACCTGTCGGTCGGTTATGAGAAGCTCGGCAATATAGCCGAGGGCGAAGGGCAGCTTGCCGAAGCAAGGGCGTACTACGAAAAATCGCTTGCGATAGCGATAACGCTGGCGGAGGAGACAAAGACGGTGCAAGCCCGCCGCGATTTGTCGAACAGTTATGTGTGGTTCGGCGACATAGTCAAATGGGAAGGTCGGCTATCCGAAGCAAGGGCGTACTATGAAAAATCGCTTGCGATAACGAAAACGCTGGCAAAGGAGACAGATACGGTGCAGGTCCGCCGTGATTTGCAGGTATGTTATCATCGGCTCGGCGACATAGCGAACGACGAGGGACGGCTTGCCGAAGCGAAGGCGCACTACGAAGAAATGCTTAAAATCATGAAAACGCTGGCGGAGGAGACAGGGACGGTGCAGGCGCGCCACGACCTGTTAATTGGTTATGATCGGCTCGGCAACATAGCTTGCAGCGAAGGACGGTTATCCGAAGCGAAGGCGTACTATGAAGAAATGCTTGAAATCATGAAACCGCTGGCGGAGGGGACAGATACGGTGCAGGTCCGCCGCGATTTGTCGGTCGGTTATAGTTGGCTCGGCGACATCGCGAAAGCCGAAGGGCGGCTTGCCGACGCGAGGGATTCCTACGAAAAATCGCTTGAAATCAGAAAACAACTGGCGGAGGAGACAGGGACGGTGCAGGCGCGCCGCGATTTGTCGTTTGGTTATAGTCGACTCGGCGATATCGCTTACAGCGAAGGACGGCTATCCGAAGCAAAGACGTACTACGAAAAAACGCTTGCGATAGCGAAATCGCTGGCGGAGGAGACAAAAACGGTGCAAGACCGCCGCGACCTGTCGGCGAGTTATCATCGGCTCGGCGACATCGCGAAAGCGGGAGGGAGGCGTAACGAAGCAAAGGTGTACTACAAAAAATCGTCCGAAATCAAAAAAACATTGAATTAAGGAGGAAACAGAAATGGCAGAGGACCGCAAACTATGGTCGGCTCGGCGACACGGCCAAAGGCGAAGGTCGGCTTGCCGAAGCGAAGGCGCACTACGAAAAATCGCTTGTAATCAGGAAAACGCTGGCGAAGGAGACAAAGACGGTAAATCGCTACGATGATTTGGCGATTTCCTCCTATAGATTGGGGTGCATTGAAAGTCTCCCGAACAAGCGAACGGATTTGTTGCGGGAATCGCTGAAAATTTTGGAAGCGCTCATGCAAGCCTGCCCGGACGACCCCGCATACAAGGAACGGTACGACGCCGTAAAAGAAATGCTTGATTCGTAAACATCGCGCGAAGAAAAAGCGGCTACGCGGCGATAGGCGTATCGAGAGGGACAAAGCAAAAAACGAAAACGAGCGCCGTGCGGTTCGATTTGACGCGGAAACCCCCGAGCAAACGGATTTGCACGGCGCTTTTTTCCGGTTCGGATGCTCCGCGCCGCGACAGAACGGGGATTCCCGCAAAAAACAAGGAAACCGCCCGAAAATGGTCGGAATATCTCTTGACGTTCAACTTTGAAATGTGGTATAATGTGTCGGAATAGAATGCAGGGAGGTGCGGCATGAGAGTTCTGAAAGCCGGATATGAGATATTGACCCCGATTTCGGAGAACGGAATCAAGGAGTTACAACACATCGAACGGATTGGGCGCGTGTGTTATAAATCCGAGGACAAGATTACCGACGACGGCGAAAGCGCAAAGAAGTTTGTAAAAATGCTGATTGCGAACGGGCACGAGGCGATGATTGAGCACGGCACACTATCCGTACTGTTTACGGTAGATCGGGGCGTATCGCACGAAATGGTGCGCCATAGAATTGCAAGTTTCGCGCAAGAGAGTACGCGCTATGTGAACTATTCCAAAGAAAAATTCGGGAACGAAATCACCGTCATCGATATTGAAAACGGAATTTGCGGGGACGGCAAAATGAAAAATACGGACGCGGACAAAATCGGGGAAATCCACGCGGAATGGCTCGACGCTATGCGGGATGCGGAACGGCATTACATGAAAATGATTGCGTGCGGAGCGTCGCCGCAAATCGCGCGCTCGGTCTTGCCGAACGCGACCAAAACAAATCTCATTATTACGGCGAACTATCGGGAGTGGCGAGCGTTTTTCAAGTTGCGGACCGCGCCGAGTGCACACCCGCAAATCCGGGAAGTCGCCATTCCGTTGCTTGCGGAATTGCAGAAGAAAATCCCGGTCGTCTTCGACGATATCCGGGCGTACGAAAATGCGTAAAAGGGTATTTGCGAAATGACGTTTATCGAATTTTTTGAAAAAGATGCCATCGAAAATATCTGTTCGAGTTTGACGAAAGCGCCGGACAGGGTAATCCTTCTGGGGGACAAACGCAAATTGATGCAGAAGCACGCGGACAATTACAAGTCCGTTCTTTCGGCGCGGGGATTGGACGTTGCGTTTGTTTGTCAAACGGTCAACAAGAACTGTATGCAGGAAATCATCGAGGCGCTTTCGGCGCTTGTCGAAACGTATGACGATTGCGTTTTCGACCTCACGGGGGGCGAGGACCTCTATCTCGTCGCCGCCGGCATTGTTTCGGAACGGTACAAGGACCGAAAGATTCAAATGCACCGCTTCAATATCAGAAATAATACCATCGTAGACGGCGACATGGACGGGGAAACCATCCTGACGGAAACGGGTCCCATGCTTTCCGTCGAGGAAAACATCAAGATTTACGGCGGCGGCGTCGTTTACGACGAACAGCGGGCAGACGCGACGCCGCAATGGGACATGAACGACGCATTCAAAAGCGATATCAATGCCATGTGGGATATCTGCCGGCAGGATACGCGGCAATGGAACGCGCAAATAGGCGTATTGGAAACCGCGGAAAAGGTGTCGGAAAGCGGGGGCGGGCTGTCGGTCAGCGTTCCCGTGGGCGACCTGCAAGCGGCTGTCGAACGGGACGGCGGAAAGTTTGCGATTCGGCGGAACGTGATGGAAGGACTGCTGTACGCCGGTCTGCTGAAGACGTTTGTGTGTGACGACCATACGTTTTCCGTGACGTACAAGAACGAGCAGGTGAAACGTTGTTTGACGCTTGCCGGTCGCGTTTTGGAGATGAAAGTATACCTGTCCGCCCTTGACGCGCAAGAAAAAGACGGCTCGAAAACATACAACGACGCCATGAACGGGGTCGTGATTGATTGGGACGGCGAGATAGGCGTCGAAGGTCACGAAACCAAAAACGAAATTGACGTGATGATGATGCACGGCATGGTTCCGGTTTTCGTATCCTGCAAGAACGGATATGTCGATAAGGACGAGCTGTATAAACTGAATGCGGTCGCTTCGCGTTTCGGCGGAAAGTATGCGAGAAAGGTGCTTGTCGCGACCTCGCTCGACGAGTCGGACACGTCGAATTATCTCCGGCAGCGCGCGGAGGACATGGGGATTCGGTTGGTCGAAGGGCATAGCTGTAACGGGGTTTATAAGAACTTTACCGATATGAACGACGAGGAAATCAACCGTGTCGTTCATCTGCTTTGGACAAACTGAGCGTCGAAAACGAAACATTTTGAAACCGAACTTTTTACGGAGGATTGAAATATGCTTGGAGCCATTATCGGGGATATCGTCGGTTCGCCTTACGAATTCGATTCGGATAAAACAAAGGATTTTCTGCTTTTTTCGACGGATTGCAGACCGACGGACGATAGCGTTATGACGATTGCGGTCGGCTGTGCGTGCGTCGAGGCGGATTGCTTCGACGAGGACGCGTTCAAAAGCACGCTCGTGCAGAGGATGCGGGAACTCGGAAGGCTCTACCGCGACGCCGGCTACGGGGGAAGGTTTTACCGGTGGCTGATCAGCGACACGATGGGGGCGTATAACAGTTTCGGCAACGGTTCGGCTATGCGCGTTTCGCCTACCGCTTACGCCGTGGACACTTTGGAGGACGTCGAGCGGCTTGCGAGATGGAGCGCGGAAGTGACGCATAATCATCCGGAGGGAATCAAGGGCGCTCAGGCGATTGCGGCGGCGGTTTTTCTTGCGCGGACCGGGTCGGGCAAGGACGAAATCAAACGGTATATCGAAGAAAAATACTATGACCTCGATTTTACGCTTGACGAAATCCGGGAAGGGTACGGTTTTGACGTCACCTGTCAGGGGAGCGTTCCGCAAGCAATCGAATGTTTTTTGGAAGCGGAAGATTACGAGGACGCCATACGCAACGCGGTCTCTCTCGGCGGGGACGCCGACACGCAAGCGGCTATGGCGGGCGCGATTGCGGAGGCGTTTTACGGAATCCCCGACGAGATACAGGAGGCGGGGTTAGGGTACCTTGACGACACGCTTTCGGAGTATTACTGGGAATACGCGGAGCAGTTGTATTCGTAATGCGTTAAAAGTTGTTTTGGGGAATTTCCCACTGCACGCGAACCGGAAAAGCGGAGCGCACGGGTGCGCCGCTTTGGGGATTCGCGTGCTTTTTTTGGCGAAATTTGGGATTTGCGGTAGATATTTGCGAGAATCGAAACATAAATAGGATAGGGGAGCAATCGGTGGACGCCGGAACGCTTGACGGCTTCCCGGTCAGGGAATCAGCGAGAGAACGTCGCGGTAAGCGGGAGGAACGCCGGCTCTCAAACCCGCATTTACCGATACGAAGGGGAATCTCTCGCGCAATCGCGCCGACGAAGGGGGCGAACCCGATTGTCGGCGGCACGAAGGCGCGGGGTCTCCGCATGGATTGGATTTGGAGGCAATATGCTTGACGAAATGCGATTTGGTGAATTTATTACCGCGATGCGGAACCGGGAAAAATTGACCTTGCGGACGTTTTCCGAACGCATCTCCCTTTCCGCGGCATACGTTTCGCAGATGGAAAGCGGGAAACGTCCCGCGCCTTCGCAGGAGATGCAGCGGAAGATGGCGGAAATTCTGCATTTGAACGAGGAGGAGCGGGATACGCTGTACGATTACGCGGCGCGAACGAAAAAGAAAAACAGAATCCCCGCCGACATCGCCGCCTACATCGAAGGCGACGGGGAGATCCTGCAATTCTTGCGCGAGGCGAAACGGCGCGGCTTTACGGGCAAAAGCCTGCTCGAATGTATCCGCAGATAGCGCGGCAAAACGGGAATCCCGGTCCGTTCGGGTGCGGAAAGCGCCCGGATACGTTTTTTAAAATGTTGGCTGTTCGGTAAACGCCGAATGAAAAGGCGCGTCGGGCGGTTTTTCCGGCTTACGCGTTCTTTTCGCGCAGGGAGCCGGTTTTCTTGTCCCATACGCGTACGTCCGGCGGAATCGGGTAGGCGTCCCGACCGTCGAAAACGCTGCCTTCGAGCCGGACGGTCAGCAGGTCGTCCGTTTCTTCCGCGACCTTCCATTGCAATACCGCGCCGCAGGGCGGCGTGCCGTTCGGGTTTGCTTTGGACTTGTCGAGCAGTTCCCCCCTTGCGAACGCGGCGAATCCGGCGGCTGCCCGCTCGTAGAACGGGTCGAGCGTTTCCTGTAACGGGACGCTCTTTTTTCGTTTGCCGGAAAGCAGGCGGGGGCGGGACGGTTTCTGCTCCGCGCAGGCGGGGTAGGCGATGTTCAGGACGACCAGCGCCCGCCCGTCGTCGCTTTTGAGCGTTTCGCGAATGGTTTTGCCGGTCAGCAGTTCGGTTTGTTCTGTAAGCATGGAGGCTCCCTTCCTTTCCGATGGTATTCCTATGCGGGGCAGGAAGGGATTTATGCGTCAAACGTGTTTCCCGAACAGGGCGCGCGCCTCCGCCGCGGCGCAGAGCGGACACGCGAACAGCAGAGCGCCGCCCGCCCAGAACCGTCCGTCGAACAGCAGTACCGGTAGTGCGCAGACCGCCGCCGCGACGACGGCGAACAGCAGGGTGCGCAGACGCGGGAGTTCGACCGCCCCGTCCTTTCCGGGCATTCCGACCGACGGCAACAGCAGAGCGCCCGAAAGCGGGCAGAGAAGCGCCGCGCAGAGCGGAAAGAGCCGTCCGGCAAGCGTCCGCGACGGCGAAAGCACCGGCGCGAACGTCCCGAATAGGCAGAGCGCTCCGCAGCCGACCGCGAGGAACGCGAGCGGCAGGGACGCGCGGGGGAGCAGTTGATTCTTCCCGAACGACAGGCAGACCAGCACGGCGACGAGCGAACCGAAAAATCCGGGCGTGCGGTAGGGTCCGAGTTCCGGGAGCAGGGTCTGCAGGAGCGGAGAAAGCCGAAGGACCAGCGATAGCGCGGGCAGGAAACCGAGCCAGCGGGGGAGCTTTTTCGGGTACAGCGGGACCGGGAAACACAGGAACAGGCACAGCAGGGCGCAGCAGACGTAGGCGTACACCCCGCCGAACGAGGCGCACAGCAGGGAGGAGTAGGTCAGCAGGAAGGCGCTGACGCCGGACATGTTTTTTTGCGTCGCGCTCAAAGTTCCTCCCTCCTTCCGAGCGTCTTTTTCGGGATTGCGAGCAGGAAATCCTCCAGCCCGCGCGGGTGAAGCGGCGAAAGCGGGGAGAGGTAGGGCGCGCCGAAACTGTCCATTTGCGCGGTCAGGGCAATCAACAGCACCAGCCCCAGCGCGATGCCCGGAAACCCGAACACTTCGGCGGCGAACAGGAACAGGAACCGCAACAGCACGGTCGCGTACATATAGACCGGCACGATGAAGGCGCAGACGGCGGACAGCGCGACGGTCATGATGACCAGCGAGGACGCGAGCCCCGCCCCGACGGCGGCGTCGCCGAGGATAATCGACGCGACGATGCCCACCGCGTCCCCGACCGTGCGCGGCATTCGCACGCCGACCTCCCGCACCAACTCAAAGACGGCGAGGCACGCCACGCATTCCCAGAACAGGTTCAGCGGCAGGTCCTTCCGCCCTTCGAGCAGTTGGTCCCGCAGTCCGCCGGGCATCAGGTCCGGATGGAACTCCCCGACGGCGACGACGACGGCGGGCAACAGCAGGGACAGCAACATGGAAAAGAACCGCAGGAACCGCACGGCGGTGGCGTAGTACGGGGTCCGCAGGTAATCCTCCGCCGATTGAATGCTTTCCGCGAACACATACGGGGCGGTCAGCACGAACGGCGAGCCGTCCACGATGACGCCGACCCGTCCGGCGAGCAGTTTGGAGGCGGCTTTGTCCACCTTTTCGGTGCTCCCCATCTTCGGGAAGAGCGGCGAGTGCCGCCCCTGCAGGAGCATTTCGAGGTTTCCGGAATCCATGACCGCCTCCGCGCGCAGGGAGGCGATACGGCGGGAGAGGGCGTCGACGAGCGCCGGGTCCGCCCGCCCTTCGAGGTAGGCGAGCGTGACGCGGGTGCGGGAGAGTTTGCCGACGGTCAGCGAAACGAATTTCAGTTTCCCGGTCCGCAGGAACTGCCGGAGGAGGGTCATGTTCTTTTCCACGTCCTCCAGGAATCCCAGCCGGGGACCGCGCACGGTCACGTCGCTGTCCGGCTCCTCCACGCTCCGCGAAAGCCCCGCCTGTACGTTCGCGAGGCAGTAGGACGCGCCCTGCCCGCCGTCTGCCGCGAGGAACACGTCCCCCCGAAGCATCGCGTCGTAGACCTCCGGCAGGCTTTGCGGCGTCCGAATCGCCCCGCACCGCAGGACCTCCCCGTAATTGCCGCCGAAATCCCCCTGCCGCAGAACGGTCAGCAACGGGCGCAGTACCAGTTCGCCCAGCGCCCCCCGCTCGCTCATGCCCTTGAAACAGGCGATGGTCAGGCGGAACGACCCGACCTGCATTTGCCGCAGGGTCAGGTCGGCGCAGTCGGCAAATTCCGCCTGCAGGGCCGTGACCGTTTCGTCGTATCCGGTCGTCAGCATCTTCGCTCCTCCTTTTTCCGTTTTCTTCCGGTTCGAGTATTGCCCGTCCGGTGGCGGTTCAACCGAAAAATACGGTCAAACGCAAAAAAAGGCTTGACGGGGGGCGGAAAATCGAATATAATAGAAGGGGTACGGACGGAAGGGGAGGACGTTACATATGTTCGAACTTGGAAAACATCAAAAAATCACGGCCGCCGTCGTCGTTCTGTTGCTTTTGCCGTTGCTGTTCATCGCGTTGTACGGCGCGCAGATTTTGACCGGCGCGTCCGCGTTCAAGGGGATCACGGAGGTTTGCGCGACCCTGCCGGACGGGACGGAGAAACGCTGGACGGAGGAGGCGGACGTGGAATTCTATACCTCCCTGCTGGAGCACGCGTCGGTCGTCGACCGACCGGTGCGGGACGTCGATGGGGAGACCCCGGTCACGCTGTCCCTCGACGGGACGGCGTATCGCCTCTATCCATCGCTCAGTCCGTCCGGCTGCATGGCGCAATTTTCGGACGACCGTTTCCGCCTGCTTGCGCCGGAGGACGCTACCGCGCTTCTGGTCCGCCCGGAGATGGAATACGTCTACGCGTCCTACCTGCTCCCGACGCTGACGGTCTGTTCCGGCGAGCGTCGATATCCCGTTTCGCCGGATTCCTACACCTGGAACTACCGCAAGGCGGACGGAGCCTACTATCGGGACGGCTTGACGAAAACCTCTACCGAAACCGTCACCTGCAACCTGTTTGCGGATTTCAGCAACGACCTGTCGTTTTCGACCAAGCCCAGCAACTACGGGTTGACCGTCTACGGCATTTCCGACGGCGGCACGCGCTACGA
>CANQTR010000043.1 GCA_947626805.1 uncultured Clostridia bacterium | reverse complement strand
CTTCTGCTGGACGCGGAGCGGGACGCAATCGGGCGTTTCCGCGCCTACGCGGAGAAAATCCCGTGCGAGCTGACCGTACTTCCCGCGCTCACCTATTCGCTCGGCGACGCGGAAAAGATGAAAGCGGAGGTGAACGCGCTCCGCTCGCTCGGTCTGGACGCAACGTTCACGACCGACACGCCCCTGCCCTTCCCGGTCGCCGGGGCGGCGCGAATGCCGGAAACGGCGCAATTCCACCCGCTGAAATTCCTCTACGGCATGACGAACGGACTGCAAATCTACGAGCGGACGAAGGTCCTTCGGCTGGACGGAACGACCGCCGTGACCGAACGCGCGCGGGTGAACGCGAAGAAAACCGTCGTCGCAACGCACTTCCCGTTCTGCAATCGGTACGGGCTGTACTTCCTCAAGATGTACCAGAAACGGTCCTTCGTCATCGCCTGCAAAGGGGCGGAACCCCTCGGCTGCACGATTATGGACGAGGCGGAGGACGGGGTCTATCTCCGTTCCGCCGGGGACCTCCTGCTCATCGGCGGCGGGGACCGTCGACCCGGGAAAAAGGGGTGCGGGTTCGACGTCCCGCGCGATTTCCGGCGGCGGTACTACCCACAGGCGAAAGAGGTCCTCGCCTGGGGGAATCAGGACTGCATGACGCTCGACGACCTGCCGTATATCGGTCCCTACCGTTCCGGCGGGAAGGACGTGTTCGTCACGACCGGGTTCGGCGGCTGGGGCATGACCGGCTCGATGGTCGGCGCGTTCGTGCTTGCGGACGAACTGACCGGACAAAGGAACCGCTACGCGAAACTGTTCGACCCGTCCCGGCGCATGAAGCCGCTCCCGCTCATACGCAACGGCGGCGAGGCGGTCAAGGACCTGCTCGCGCTCCGCCGTCCGCGCTGCTCGCACATGGGGTGCGCCTTACGCTGGAACCCGGAAGAAAAGAGTTGGGACTGCCCCTGCCACGGTTCGCGTTTCCGCGCGAACGGAAGTATTATCGACAACCCCGCGACCCGCGGGATTCAGACCAAACGGTAACGCGCAAGCGGCGGGATTCCCCCGCCGCTTGACTTCCGTTTCCGTCAGACCTCGCTATCCTTGGAGTAGTTGGGCGCTTCCTTGGTGATGTACACGTCGTGCGGGTGGCTTTCGCGCAAGCCCGCGTTGGTGATACGGACGAACCGACCCGTTTCCTGAAGGGTTCCGATGTCCTTCGCGCCGCAATACCCCATGCCGGCGCGCAAACCGCCCATGAGTTGATAGACCGTTTCGGACACGGGTCCCTTGTACGCCACGCGGCCCTCCACCCCTTCGGGGACCAGTTTCTTGTTCTTGGACTGGAAGTAGCGGTCGCTTGAGCCCTGCTGCATCGCCGCAATCGAGCCCATGCCGCGGTAGGTCTTGAACTGACGGCCCTGATACAGTTCCAGTTCGCCCGGCGCCTCCTCGCAGCCGGCGACCATGGACCCGACCATCACCACGTCCGCGCCCGCCGCGATGGCTTTGACCAAATCGCCGGAATACTTGATACCGCCGTCGGCGATGACCGGAATCCCGTGTTTCCGCGCGACCGAGGCGGCGTCGTACACCGCCGTCACCTGCGGCACGCCGATACCGGCGACGACGCGGGTCGTACAGATGGAGCCGGGTCCGATACCGACCTTAATGCAGTCCGCGCCCGCGTCGATGAGCGCCTGCGCCGCCTCCGCCGTGGCGATATTGCCGGGAATCAATTGCGCCGACGGGAACGCGTCCTTGACCGCGCGGCAGGCGTTGAGAATCCCCTCGGAATGCCCGTGCGCCGAATCCAGCACCAGCGCGTCCGCGCCCGCCGCGAGCAGCGCCTCGGCGCGTAGCAGCACGTCCTTCGTCACGCCGATAGCCGCCGCGCAAAGCAGACGCCCCTGCGGGTCCTTCGCCGCGTGGGGGTATTTGATGGCTTTTTCGATGTCCTTGATGGTGATTAAGCCCCGCAAATAGCCTTTATCATCCACCAGCGGGAGTTTTTCGATTTTGCGGGCGCGTAGAATGGACTGCGCCTCCTCCAGCGTCGTGCCGACCTTGCCCGTGACGAGATTTTCCTTCGTCATGACCTCGGCGATTGGAATATCGTAGGTATTCAGGAAACGGATATCGCGGTTGGTAAGGATACCGCAAAGTTTGCCGTCGCCGTCGACGACCGGAATGCCGGAAATGCGGTACTTGCTCATCAGGTCCAGCGCGTCGCTGACGAGATGGTCGCCGGTCAGGGAAATCGGGTCGTTGATGATGCCGCTTTCGCTTCGCTTGACGCGTTGTACCTGGTCCGCCTGGTCCTCGATGGACATATTCTTGTGGATAACGCCGATACCGCCTTCCCGCGCGATGGCTATCGCCATGCGGGATTCCGTGACCGTGTCCATCGCCGCCGTCATCAGCGGGATATTCAGGCGGATACGGGACGTGAGCCGGGTGGTGACGTCGATGTCCGCGGGGAGGACGTGGCTTTCCGCCGGAATCAGCAACACGTCGTCATAGGTCAGCCCTTCTTTTCCGAATTTGTCTTTGAAGTCCATCATTGCGTTTCTCTCCTCTGTTCAGGTTGGTTTGTCTCTTGCGGTTGGACGATGCTTTCGAGAAAGGCGCGGTACCGCCGGCGCGCCGCGCGCAACGGAATTGCGAGCAGCAGCAGGACCAAAGCGAACGCGCCGCACCAGCCCGCGAGCGAGGCGTCCGCCTCCCCCGCCGACAGCCCCTGCAGGAACACCGCCGCGTCCAGCGCGAACAGCACGAACAGCAGGACATAATCAAAAAGACGCTTGGTAAACCGCCCTTTGAGCGCGCTGCCTTCGCCGCACGGAACAATCCTGCCGCGAAACACCGTCGCAAAGGGGTCCAGCGCCCCGCTCGCCCTGCGAATGAGGAACACGCGCTCCTCCTTCCGCGAGGCGATGAAGATATTGTCCATCAGTTCGTCGCTCCCCGCGAATCGCGCCGGGGACGTTTGCTCGTCCCAGCGCCGTTCGAGCGCTTCGACCGTCAGTTTGCTGTTGAGCACCAGCATTCGTTCCGCCGCCTTTCCCATATTTTTTCTAATATACCACATTTTCGAGGCTTTTTCAAGGGGATACCGTGAAAAAATCCAAATTTCACAAAAATTTTTTCGAACCGCGGAAAATCGTACATTTTTTACAAAAAGCCGATTGCATTTTTTTCGATTCCATGCTATACTTTTCTTGCCATATTTTGGAAAAAGGAGGGAAAGCCCGTGCGCCAACGCAAAAAGCCCATACAGCCGTCGTCGCTCCGCACGCCGGACATGCTGACCGGACTGACCGCAAGGGAAGTGCGCGAACGCACCGAGGCGGGGCTTTCCAACCGTTCCGCCCTTCCGAAAACCAAGAGCGTCCCCTGTATCCTGCGGGAACACCTGCTGACGCTTTTCAATTTCGTCAACCTGCTTTTAGCCCTCGCCCTGTTCGTGGTGCATTCCCCGAAGAACACGCTCTTCCTCGGCGTCGCGGCGTGCAACGCGTTCATCGGGCTTTGGCAGGAACTTCGCGCAAAGCGGGCGACCGACCGGCTGTCCGTCCTGACCGCCCCGACCGTGACCGTGCGGCGGGACGGCGAGGAGAAACGCGTTTCCGCCGAATCGCTGGTCTTTGGCGACATTCTCCTGCTGCAGGCGGGGGACGACGTGCCGGCGGACTGCTCGATCATCTGCGGCGACTGCGAGGTCAGCGAGGCGTTCCTGACCGGGGAGAGCGAGCCGGTCGGGAAATCCGCCGGGGATTTGGTCAACGCCGGGTCGTTCCTGCTGTCCGGGGAGTGCGTCTGCACCGCCGTGCGGGTCGGCGCATCGAACCTTTTGCAGAAGGTCGCCGCCGGCGCGCGGCAGTACCGGCGCAAGACGTCGGTCATCATTCGCGCCCTGCGGAAAATCATCGACGTCGTTTCGTTACTGCTGATTCCCTATTCGGTGCTGTTCTTCTGGCTGCAGTCCCGCAAGTCGCCGGTGGACGAGGCGGTGCGAAACACGGTCGCCGCCATGATTGGCATGATTCCGGAAGGGCTTATCCTGCTCGTGTCCGGCGTGATGGCGCTCGCAATCTACCGGCTTTCCAAGAAACGCATGCTCGTCAAGGAACTTTACAGCGTCGAAACGCTCGCGCGGGCGGATACGGTCTGCTTTGACAAGACCGGCACCCTGACCGACGGCAAACTCATCGTCACCGGACTTCTCCCGTTCGACGCGGGCAACGCGGAACTGTCCGACGCGCTCGCGCGCATTTCGCAAAACAGCCCCGCCGCGAACGAAACGGCTGCCGCCATCGCCCGGTTCTGCGGCGTAGGGGACGCCCCGCCCGCAGCGGACGTCCTGCCGTTTTCGAGCAAGCGCAAGTTCAGCGCGGTCTATTACGCGGACGGGAGCGCATATATATTGGGTGCGCCGGAAGTGGTCCTCGCCCCGTCGGAGCGCGCGCACCTGTCCACCGTCGACGTACTCGCCGACGAATGCAGGGTGCTGTGCGTATCCGTCGCGGAAAACGCCTGCAAGAACGGTGAACTGCCCGAAAACCGCCGCGCGCTCGGGCTCGTCCTGCTTTCCGACACCGTCCGCCCCGGCGCGGACCGGACCGTCGAATTCTTCCTCCGGCAGGGGGTCCGCATCAAACTCATCTCCGGCGACCACCCGGTCACGGTCTCCCGTATCGCCCGCACCGCCGGCGTGCCGGATTTCGACAGGCGTATCGACCTTTCGACGGTCCCGGAGGACGCCGACTACGCCGCCCTCGCGCAAGCCTACACGGTATTCGGCCGCGCGACGCCGGTGCAGAAACAGAAACTCGTCCGCGCCATGCGCGAGGACGGACACACCGTCGTCATGACCGGCGACGGGGTCAACGACGTGCTCGCCCTGCGGGAGGCGGACTGCGCCATCGCCATCAACGACGGCGCGGAAGCCGCGCGGAACGTCGCCGACATCGTCATGCTGGATTCGGATTACAACGCCCTGCCGGACGCCGTGGCGGAGGGGCGGAGCGCGGTCAACAACCTCGAGCAGAGCGCGTCGCTTTTCCTCATCAAGACCGTCTACGCGGTCCTGCTCGGACTGGTCTTTCTGTTCCTGCCGACCGCCTATCCGTTCATGCCGATTCAACTCACGCTCATCAACGCCCTGACCGTCGCCCTGCCGTCGCTCCTGCTGTCCCTGCGGAAGTCCGACCGGCGCGTCGACGGCAATTTCCTCTACAACGCGCTCGGCAAAGCGCTCCCCGCCGGCATCGCCGTCGCCGTCGGCGTGACAGCCGCCGCGCTGCTGGGCGGATTCTACCCGCTCCCGCAAGAGGAGATTTCCACCGTCAGCTGCCTGTGCGCCGCCGCCTGCGCCGTCTGCGGCATGGTCTGGGTGATGCGCCCGCTCGACCGGGTCAAAACGACCGTCGTGGTCGGCGTCATCGCCGCATACCTGCTCATCGGGTTCGGCTTTTCGGACCTGTTTGAAATGCGGCTCCCCCTGTTCGGCTCCGTCCTGATTCTGCTCGTTTCCCTCGCGTTCGCTTTCGCCGCTTTCCTGCTGACCGTCCTGCTGCAAACCGGCTACGCACAATTGCACCTTGAAAAGTATGTGATTCGATTGCTGACCGTCATTCGCTATTTCACCCGGAAAATGAAAGCCCACCGCGTCGGCGCCTGTTCGGCACAAGTGGCATATTTTCTGCTGTTCGCGACTGTCCCGCTGCTGATTCTGCTCTTTTCGCTCACGCGGCTGCTCTCCCTCTCGGCGGAGGAATTCCTCGCGGGGTTTTACAGCATCTTCCCGTCCATGGTCGGCGGTCTGTTCGAGGAAATCGTGCGCAACATCTTCGAGAGCAGTTCCTCGGTCATGGCGTCCTTCTCCGCGTTCGTAGTGATTTGGTCGGCGTCGAAAAGCGTCTACTACATCATCGGCGGAATGAACTCGGTGTTCGAGGTCAAGGAAAGCCGAAGCATGATTCGGCTCCGGTTCCTTTCCATCGTCTACACGCTCGCGTTCATCGTCATTCTCGTCGCGACGCTGGTGCTCATGGTCTTCGGTTCGTCCATCGCGGCGTTCGTTTCCGCGCACTTTCCGAATCTGAGCGTCCTTACGAACCTCTTTTCCTCCCTTCGTTTCGTCATCGGGCTTTTGCTTTTGACCTTCTTCTTCGCGCTGCTCTTCAAGGTTCTGCCGGACCGCAAAGCGAAATTCTCCGGTCAACTGCCCGGCGCGGTGCTCGCCGCGGTCGGCTGGATGCTGTTTTCGTTCATTTTCTCGTTCTACGTCAACAACTTTTCCAACTACGCGAACATCTACGGCAGCCTCGCCGCCATCGTCGTGTATATGCTCTGGCTGTACATCTGCATGTACATTCTGTTCTTCGGGGCGGAACTGAACCTGCTGATTGAAAAGTCCACCGTCCGCTGACCCCTGCCGTCCGTTCGGCGGGGGTCGCCGTCTTTACAATATTTTTACAGCGTTTTTCGGCGCGGTCCTTGACTTTCCGGCAGTTTTGGGTTATAATGTAAAAGTTAGAGTATACGCTTTGAAAACCGGCTCCGCCGGAATCAAGAAAGGATATTGCGAACCGTTATGAATTTTGCGACCCTGCTGTTTCTGTTCGTGTTCCTGCCCCTGTGCGTCGGCTGCTACCTGTTCACCGAGAAGATTCGCTACCGCAACGCGGTGCTGCTCGCGTTTTCGATGCTCTTCTACGCGTGGGGCAAGCCCATCAACCTGCTGTTGCTCCTGTTGAGCGCCGCGGTCAACTTCCTGCTCGCCCGCTCCATCGACGCGAACCGCGGCAACCGCTGGTGCAAGGGGTCGCTCGTCCTCGCGCTGGTTTACAACATCGGTATGCTCGCGGTGTTCAAATACACCGGCTTTGTGGTGGAAAACATCAATTCCTTCTTCGGGACAAGCCTCCCGCTCGTGAACGCGAAGGAATTGCTCCCGCTGGGGATTAGTTTCTATACCTTCCAAATCCTCTCCTACGTCATCGACGTCTACTGGGAAAAAGTGCCGGTGCAGAAGGATTTTTCCAAGCTCCTGCTGTACATCTCGCTCTTTCCGCAATTGGTCGCCGGACCCATCGTGCGCTATTCGACGATTGCGGACGAAATCGACTGCCGCGAAAGCAAACTGACCGACCTGTGCGACGGGCTTTCCCGCCTCATCGTGGGGCTTGCGAAGAAGGTCGTGCTGGCGAACACCCTCTCCTACATCGCACAGACCTACCTGACCGACACCATCGAGACAAGCTCCGTCGCCGCGACGTGGGTGGGGGTCATCTCCTACTCCATGCAGGTGTATTTCGATTTCTCCGGCTATTCGGACATGGCTATCGGCATGGGGCGTATCTTCGGGTTCCATTTCGACGAAAACTTCAATTATCCGTTCATGTGCCGCTCCATTCAAGAATTCTGGCAGCGGTGGCACATCTCGCTGGGAAGTTTCTTCCGGGATTACCTGCTCTACCTGCCGATTTTCGGCAAGCGGAGGCAATGGCTTTCGCTTTTCCTCGTCTGGTTCACGACCGGACTTTGGCACGGGGCGAGTTGGAACTACATCGCGTGGGGTCTGTACTTCGGGCTGTTCATCTTCATCGAGCAGAAACTGGGTAAGCGGGTGCTCAAGCGCATTCCGGACGTCATCATGCACCTCTACAATAAAATCGTTATCCTCATCGGGTTCGGTATCTTCTACTACGAGGATTCCAGGACGCTCGGCAGTTTCTTCTCGCGCATGGGGACCTACTTCGGCAACCTGTTCGGCTTTTCCGGCAACGGGTTCTACCGCGCCGGGGAATTTACGAGCGGTCCGTACAACGAGGAACTGCTTTCGTCCGTGTACCTGATGAAGTTCATCTGGATTTTCCTGCTCGCGCTCCTGTTCTGTTTCCCGGTACTTCCGGCGGTCAAAAAGTGGGTCGGGCAGTGCAAGGGGTCGGTGCAGGCGGTCGCGCAAGTGGCGTCCGCCGTCTGTTGCGTCGGATTGCTTGCGCTGTGCGCGGTCATGCTGATTTCGTCCAAGAACAACCCGTTCCTGTACTTCAATTTCTAAAAGGAGGAAACGCTCTGTGAAATCCCCGAAAAATAACCGTTCCCTGCTGTTCGCGAGGCTACTCAGCCTGTTTCTAATCATCATAGCGTTTCTGACGTTGCTCTTTTTCACCGTCTTTCTGCCGCGGACGGAGGTTTCGGACTACGACGAACTGACCCCGATGCCGACGTTTTCCGTCGGTTCGTTGTTGGACGGAAGTTATTTCGCCCAGCTCGGCGACCATTTCACGGACACGGTCTTCAGCCGCGACCGCATCAAGGTCCTTTACAGCCACATCACCGACCTGTTCGGGAAGGAGACCGTTACCGTCAATGACAAAGGGCACACCGAGGTAGACATCGGTCCCGGTCTGGTTTCCGGCGACGAGGACCCCGCGTCCGAACCGGATTTCGGGAATTCCGCCGGCACGTCAGGCGGGGATACCACCTCCGGCACGACCACGCCGGACGTTTCCACCGGCACGACGACGCCGGACACGTCTACCGGCACAACCACACCGGATACGTCCACCGGCACGTCGAGCGAGGACACGTCCTCCTCCGGCGGCAACAAGCCGGAAATCGAGGTCGAAGGGATTTTCATCCTCGACACCCGCGCGATGGAGATTTATTACGGCGATTCGTCGCTGAAACGTATCCCGTCCTTCGCCGAGGCGCTCAACGGGTTTGCCGCGTCGTTGCCGGGCGTGAACGTTTATTCCATGCCGATTCCGAAGGCGTGCGCCTTCTACCTCCGGGACGCGTCCGAAGCCAAGCGGAAACAAGAGGGCAACACCTTGCGGGACCTGAAGGCAATCGACGAACGGCTTTCCGACGGCGTGCATTCCGTCAATATCTACGACACGCTCAACGCCCACCGGGACGAGGACATCTACTTCCGCACCGACCACCACTGGACATCCCTCGGCGCCTACTACGCGGCACAGCAGTTCGCGAGCGACCTCGGTCTGCCGTTCCAGGACCTGTCCGTCTACGAAAAGGAGGCGCGTCCGGGTTTCCTGGGGACCATGTACAAGTACACGAACATGAACGCCATTATCCGCGACAACCCGGAGGATTTCGTCACCTACAAGCCGCCGGTGAGCTACACCGCGACCTTCTACAACCAGAGTTTCCAGAACGGGTTTGAGCACGACATCTTCTTCCACTTCAGCGACGACTACCGCTCCATGTGGTACAGCACCTTCATCAACGGCGACGCGTACGCCGTGCAGATTAAGTCCGGCGCCTGCTCGAACGGGCGGAAACTGCTCATCGTCAAGGACAGCTACGGCAACGCCCTCGTGCCGTTCCTGCTGTATTCGTTTGAGGAAATCTACGTCGTCGACGCGCGGGTGTTCAAACTGAAATTGC
Organism: uncultured Clostridia bacterium; assembly: GCA_947626805.1. Taxonomy (GTDB): domain Bacteria; phylum Bacillota; class Clostridia; order Oscillospirales; family CAG-382; genus Coliplasma. The sequence continues at coordinate 3,766 of CANQTR010000043.1, read as the reverse complement.
GGGACGTCGTATCGCAATACGGCGTCACCGACGTCCTGTTCGCGGAATCCCTGTTCTCCTCCGTCGGCGCGGACTATATCAGTTCGCTGAAAGGGATTTGTCAGTAATGCGAAAGACCTTTGTGTTGCTGTTGCTTCTGATTCTGCTGACGCTGCTTCTCGTGTGCGTCCTGTCGCTCGGCGAACCCTCGTCCGACGTTTCGTCCGGTGAATCGGCGTCCTCGCTTTCGGAGGATTCCGGCGGGCGGGTCGTCGAACTGCCCGCGTCCGTTCCGTCGGCGGTCGAAAGCGTTTCTTCGCCGTCCGCGACGGGAGAATCGTCGGTCGTCAGCAATGAACCGCCGGTCGTCAGCAGCGAACCGCCGGTCGTCAGCAGTGAACCCCCGGCAGTCAGCAGTGAACCCCCGGCAGTCATCAGTGAATCCCCGGCAGTCAGCAGTGAACCGCCGGTCGTCAGCAGTGAGCCGCCGGTCGTCAGCAGTGAGCCGCCCGCACAGCCCCCGTCGACCAAACCGCATATCGTCAACGGGTTTCTGGTTTACGACTACCGCGCCATGGAGCAATTCGGCGGGACCGCCAAAAGCGGGCAACTGACGGCGGAACTCCTCAACCAATTCAAGGCGAAGGTCGGCGAGGACGTCAACGTCTACGCCATGCCGATACCGATTGCCTCCGCGTTCTACGCGCCGGAAGGGTACGAGCGCAACGTCACCAACGCGCAAAACTGTTTCTACGGTCTACGGGACGCGCTGGACGGGGTGCGGTTCGTCGACGTCCTTTCGGCGCTCCGACCGCACACGTCCGAGGACATCTACGCCCGCACCGACCACCACTGGTTCGCGCTCGGCGCGTTCTACGCCGCCGAGGAACTCTGCAAAACGGCGGGCGCGGACTTCGCGCCGCTGACGCAATTCGAGCGCTGCTCCTTCGACGGGTTCCTCGGTTCCGCCTACTCCTCCTACGGGGTCTCGGAACTGGCGAAATGCCCGGAGACCTTCGTCTGGTTCGAGCCGAAACAGTCCTGCACGGTCAACTATTACACGCAAAAATTCAAATTCTCGTCGAGCGGGTCGCTTTTCTCCTCCGCGAAGAGTTACACGAAGTTCATTCGCGGGGACGGCAACGCCGTGCAGATACAGACCGGCGTGCAGAACGGGCGAAAACTGCTCGTCGTCAAGGACAGTTTCGGCAACGCGCTCGCCCCGTTCCTGCTCGCCGGATTCGAGGAAGTGTACCTCGTGGATATCCGGGATTTCGCCTGCAATATCCTCACGTTTATTCGGGAACACCAAATAACCGACGTTTCCTTTTCGGTTTCCGCCTTCACCGTCGCCGGTTCGAAGCGCAACAACATCACGCGCCTGATGAACCTCTGAAAGGAGCCATGCCATGCCGCACCCTTCCCTCTCCTACCCGTTTGACGGCAAGGAATTGCTGGAAAACAAGAAATCCCTACGCCGGGAACTGCTCGCGAGCGGCGAAAAGCGAATTTCCAAGCGCATTGCGGTGCTCGGCGGTTCGACGACCAACGATTTCTGCAAAATGCTCGAACTGTTCCTGCTCGACCAGGGCGTCGAGCCGACCTTCTACCAGTCCGAGTACGCCCAATTCTGGCAGGACGCGATGTTCGGCAACCCGACGCTCGACGAGTTCCGCCCGGACGTCATCTATCTCCACACGTCCTTCCGCAACCTGCAAAACGATTTGCCGGAAACGGACTGGACCGAGGACGCGGTCGAGCGGTCGTTCCGGGACGCTTACGGGCGGTACGAAACCATGTGGAAACACCTTCGGGAGGTCTACCGCTGCCCGATTCTGCAGAACAATTTCGAATTTCCGCCCTACCGGCTGCTCGGCAACCGCGATTGCTGGGACCCGCACGGCGCGGTCCGTTTCGTCAACCGCATGAACGACGCCTTCGCCGCCTACGCGGCGCGGGAGGAGAGTTTCTACCTGTGCGACCTGCAGTACGTTTCCGCCTGTTTCGGGATGGACCGCTGGCTGGACGACGAGGTGTGGTACCTGTATAAGTACGCGTGCGCGCTGGAGGCGATTCCGCATTGGGCGTTCAACGTCGCGCGGGTCATTAAGTCCCTGTTCGGGCGCAACCGGAAGGCGCTCGCGCTGGACCTCGACAACACGCTCTGGGGCGGGGTCGTCGGGGACGACGGCGTCGAGGGCATCGAAATCGGCGAGGAAACGGCGACGGCGGAATGCTTCCGCGCGTTCCAGACCTACGTCAAAAAGCAGAAATCCATCGGGGTCATGCTGACCGTCGCGTCCAAAAACGACCTGCAGAACGCCCTCGACGGACTCAACCACCCCGACGGCGTGCTCCGCCCGGACGACTTCATCGTCATCAAGGCGGACTGGGAAAACAAGGACCGCAACCTGCTCCTGACCGCGTCGCAAATGGACCTCGGCGTGGATTCCTTCGTCTTTGTCGACGACAACCCGACCGAGCGGGCGCTGGTCGCGGCGAACGTCCCCGGCGTCGCCGTGCCGGAAATGAAAGAACCGGGTTCGTATATCCGCACGCTCGACCGCAACGGGTATTTCGAAGTGACCGTGTTCTCCGCCGACGACGCGAAACGGAACGAGATGTACCGCGCAAACGCCGAACGGGCGGAACTTGCGGCGACCTTCGGCGATTACACCGAATACCTGAAAAGTCTGGATATGCGGGCGGATATCCTGCCGTTCCCGGAGGTCTACCTCGCCCGTATCACGCAATTGACCAACAAATCCAACCAGTTCAACCTGACCACACGCCGCTATACCGAGGAGGAGATCCGCGCGGCGGCGTCCGACGGCAGGCACATCTGCCTGTACGGCAAGTTGTGGGACCGGTTCGGGGACAACGGCGTGGTGTCCGTCGTCATCGGGCGGCTGGAGGGCGAAGAACTGCACATGGAACTTTGGCTGATGAGTTGTCGGGTGTTAAAAAAGGACATGGAGTTCGCCATGCTCGACACGCTGGTCGAAGAAGCGAAACAAAAGGGCGTCCGGCGCGTCGTCGGCTACTACTACCCCACCGCTAAAAACGGCATGGTGAAGGACCTGTACGGCAGGTTCGGTTTCACGAAACGCGCGGAGGACGAGGCGGGAAATACGGTTTGGGAACTGTCGACCGCGTCCTACCGACCGCAAAATCACGTCATTCGCGTCAATTCCGACAAATCATAAAAAGGACGGTATGTAAACATGACGGAAACAGAAATTTTCACCCAGCTCAACCGTGTATTCCGCAAGGTGTTCGACGACCCGGCTATCACAGTCACGCGGAAAACCACCGCGAAGGACATCGAGGACTGGGACAGCCTCGAACACATCACGCTCATCGGCGCGGTCGAGCGCGAATTCCGGATGCGTTTCACGATGAAGGAAGTCAGTTCGATGAAGAACGTCGGCGAAATGGCGGACATCATCGCTTCGCGCGCGAAGTAATACGGGATAGGAACGCTCCGGTCGAGGTCGAAATCGCCGGGGCGTTTTCTATGCGATGCGGGAAATTTTGTCGGACGGTCGATTTCTTATATTGGGGCAGCATACTGTGAAATGTCGAGCGGACGACTGTTCGACAAATCGTAATTTAGGAGAACAACGCACATGGTAAAACTTCGATATGGGAATACAAATACTTTTTTGCTGTGTGGGAACGCTGCCAATTTACTAATTGATACAGATTACGCCGGAACACTTCCGGTATTTTACAAAGAGATCAAAAAGTATGGCATAGATGTTCGGGATATAACGTATGTGATGGC
>CANQTR010000042.1 GCA_947626805.1 uncultured Clostridia bacterium | reverse complement strand
CCTGCAAGTTTTGCGACGAGATACTCGTTTTCGACGAGGGACGCGTCGTCCAGCAGGGCACCCACGCCGCGCTCGAAGCCGACGCGGGCGGGAAGTACCACGAACTTTGGCACGCACAGGCGCAATATTACACGGAATAAAGTCGCCTTCGGGGGACGGGAAGATACAATAAAATAACGTCCCGGAGGCGGACATGCGCCGCCGGAGGGACACATCCAGAGAAAAACGGCGATGGCGGCGTCAGAAGTGGCGCAAGCCGAGCCGTTTTTTGACGTGCCGACAATGTCGGCACGTCCTGAAAGGGGGGCTTCGGGGGGAAAACACAGAACAAGGAGGAGCGTAGCGACGCCGCCGTGATTGTGTTTGCCACCCGAAAGGGTGCACCACTCCCCCTTTTTTGCAAGCAAACGAAAAAAAGCGGTGTTTCGCGCAAAAAAATTGTAAGAAAATCAAAAAAACCTCTTTACAATTCCCAAAATTTGTGGTATGATACGAACAGAACCAAAAATTTCAAAAGAAAGGAACCAAGTCATGAAAAAATCATCCGTAATCGCACTTCTCTTGGTGTTCGCCATGGTGGCGGCGACCGTGTGTGCAGCGTTTGTTTTCGTTCAGGCGGATACAGACGATACGCATACGTTCTGGTTGACGCACTATGACGACGGCCGTTCCGAAGGCGCCGGTGTCGTATTCACCGAGACCGACTCCGCCGGAGGCTGGTGGCTCCATGTGGCGTTCAAGCCCGTTGCCGGAGTCGCCGACACCTATGAAATCACCGAAATTACCAACGGTCTCGCCGATGGCAAGGCTGCGAAGGTTGCAAAACCGGAAGGCGGCTTCGTCTACGCCCTCAACACCGGCAACGACTACACCAGCAGCGGCGGCGAAAACTTCGTCAACAAGAACTGCAATGACGCCATCGCGTACGCGAAGACCTGGGAAGTCGGCGACCAGTTCACCATTACCGGTCTGGACCTTACAGGCAAAACCGTCCCGACGTCGACGGCAGGCACGAAATATTACGACCCGTCCTACGTCTGCACCGCGACGATCAAGCCGTACACGCCGCCCGCTCCGCCTGCAACCGTCACCTGGAAGGCGCTGTATGGCGAAGTCGAGCTGCACGGCGAAAACAACAAAATCGAGAACCTTGGCAACGGTGACCGTCAATTGGAAGCCACCGATTGGCATAATAATTTCGAGTTTGTCGGCTTCAAGAACATGCAAACGAAGAGCATCGTCGTGGAAATCGACCTCGATTTCGGCGAAGCCAAACCGATTGGTTCCGTTTACATGGACTTCTTCCGTGACAACGACCCGTCCAATGGCTCGAACATCTACATGCCCAACAGCGTGGTCGTCGAAGTTTCCACCGACGGAGAGAACTATTACAACCTCTCCGGCGGCGACGAGAATATCGCGGTCACGGAAGGCGAAAACCTGAAGGTCAACACCGTTACCGTGGACTTCTCCACGCGTGCGTCCATCAACGCCCGTTACGTCCGAGTGACGGTTTCCACCGATAAGCGGTACTTCTTCCTGACCGAAATCGGCGTGACCGACGGCAAAGCGGGTGCTACGCCGATCAGCGCGGACGAAGCGTTCAAGTATGATACGGATAACGCGACGGCAAGCTACGGCATCGCCGTGTTCGATACGGCGGGAACCTACAACCTGAATTCCAACGCCGACCCGCAAGCCTTCAACGGCTCGCAGATTACGGTCGCGGCTTGGGACGAAGCGGCGAACGCGTATAAGATTCGCTTCAACGAGTGCAACGTTTGGCAGAACGGCGGCAACTCTCACCCGACGGAGTCCGTCACCCTCGCGGAAGGCGAAATCATGGTCGCAATCCAGACGCCGGGAAGCCTCTCGGACGACGCCGTCACCAGCTACGGTTCCCAGGTGAAATGGATTATGCGCGGCGCGAAGGTAGGCGACTACATCGTTCTGGACAAGGACGCGAAGACCTTCAAACTGGTGAAGCCCGAAGCCAAGATCCTCTACAACATCCTTGGCGAACTGAAGAATACCGATACGAGCGCTTACACCATCTCCGTCAACAGCGACAGCTCCGTCACCGTCACGCTGAAAAAAGACGCGAGTCAGGGCGACGCCATCGTCATCGCGGACAACATCGGCGCGAAGGTCGATTTGAGCCATGCCGGCGTCTACTATGTAGGCGATTACACCAGCACGGCGGAGAATCCGGAATTCCGGCTCCATTACGGTCGCGTCAAGAGCGGCACGCCCGGCGTCGGCGACCTGTACAGCACAAACGGGGGCGTCGTTGATTCCGGCAAAAAAGCCTCGTGGTTCAACTGGGACTTCGGTAAATATGTTTCCGACAGCAATTATAATGTCGAAGGCGGCAACGAGCTCAAGGATTTGGCGATCACCAGCGGCAAAGCCGGCGATACCTACACCTTCCGGACGCTCGCGATTGTCAGTGCGAACAACATGATGACGGTCGGCACCCCGCTCGTCACCCGTGACGACCTGTCGCGCAACCTCGCGCTGAACAAGACCTACACCGGTGCTGTCCCGTCTACATCCGATAAGGTTCCGTACAAAGCCAGCCTTACTGACGGCAAGATTGCAAACGCGATGGGTTGGGGAAATCCGGTCGACCAATGGTTCTCCTTCTACTACAACGCAGAGGCGACCGGCGAAGGTGCAAATAACGTCATCCACAACGCCGACGGAACCAATATCGGCGAAATGGTGATTGACCTTGGAACGATTTCGACGATTCAAAACGTCCGAGTCCACTTTGAAAAAGACTACCTTCCCACGAATCTGAAGGTCGAAGTTTCCAACGACAACAAAGCATTCACCGCCTATGCGGATGCAAATAGCGGTGCAATCACCGCAAACAGCGTCACGACCGGCGTTGAAACGTGGACGACTTTGAATGAAGGCACTACGCTTGGTCGTTACGTCAAGCTAACCTTCACGTTCAGCGGAATGTTCTGTATCCTCGACGAAGTCGAAGTCATCGGGCTTCCGTTCGTCGAAGAAACCATCACGGTTGACGGCGACCTGAACGATACCGGTTACGTCGATGCGAATTGGGTCACCAACAATTACCTGCAAACGGAAGCCGCGGCGGATGTGACGCCGAAGGACCTTGCCGGTACATTCACGGTCCGCATGGACAAAAACAAGGTCTACTACGCCATTCAAATCGATAACACCATCGCTCCGAACATCACGAAGAAGTATGCCGACGATATTGCGGCGAAGAGCGGTGTGCTCACCGCGAATGGCGCGCAAACCGACACCTACAACCAGACCGGCGCAACTTCGTTCCGCATCTGGTTGCGTACCAACAACGAAAAACGCTATCTGGTCGACGTGCAGTACCTCGGCGAGGAACTCGGCTGGGTCGCGACCCGCGCAATCTTCCTTGCCGACTCCGGCAAGACCTGGGGCGACCTCAAGGTGAGCGAGAAAGACGGAAACATCGCGGTCAAATACGACTACACAACGCGCACCCTGACGGCGGAGATCGCGCTCGACAAAGCGACGTGGGGCATCGAGGATACGATTGGCACGTTCGTCAGCTTCAATGAGAACTATGACGGCGCGAAGAACCAGTATCTGCACATCACCAGCGAAATCTCTCCCGATGCAACGTTCGACGAAAAGGGAACCAAATTGCTGTCGAACGGCTATCTGACCCAAGGCTATTCGGGCGACCCGCACACCATTCCGTACGTTTGGTTTGACGGCACGCTCGGCAACTTCAACTATGCGGATTACGCCGCCGTCACCGACGCTATCGCGAAGGCGTCCGCGCTGAGCGAAGCCAACTACACGGCGGACTCCTGGAAGGTTCTGCAGGACGCGATCAACGCGGTCGTTTACAACAAGCACGATGACGAACAGGCAGCGGTTGACGCGATGGCGAAAGCGATTACGGATGCCGTCAACGCCCTGGAGTACAAAGGTGCGAACTACGACGCTGTGAACGACGCGAAAGCGAAGGCAGCGTTGCTCGTGGAATCCAACTACACGGCGGAATCCTGGAAGGTTCTGCAAGACGCGCTCAACGCGGTCGAGGACGGCAAGCCCATCACCGAGCAAGCCGCGGTCGACGCAATGGCGCAAGCGATTCTCGACGCGATTGACGCGCTGGAGGAAGCCCCGATTGGTGACGCGAATTACACCGCCGTCAACGAGATGAAGAGAATCGCTGAGGCTCTGAACGAAAGCGATTACACGCCGGAATCCTGGAAGGTTCTGCAAGACGCGCTCGCCGCGGTCGTCGAAGGCAAGAAAGCCAATGAGCAGGCGGAAGTTGACGCGATGGCGAAAGCCATTTCCGACGCAATCGTCGCGCTCGTGAAGGTCGCGCCTTCCACCCCGACCGACCCGTCCGACAGCTCTTCGAGCGAACCCAGCGACACCCCGTCTACGTCCGAGCCGAGCGACAGCTCGTCCTCGACTGCTCCGTCCGACAGCTCGAGCACCGGTTCGAGCAGCGCCGGTACGAGCAGCAGCCCGCAAACGGGCGACAGCGGCATTGTGGTCTTTGCAGTGCTTGCGGTGCTTTCGCTGGTAGGCGCAATCGTCGCGGTTCGTGTCAGACACTAAAATCGCAAACGATTCGTAAACCCTAATTCCCCGGGCGGGACCGTGTAAACGGTCCCGCCCTTCGTTTTGCCCGCGGGGGGAAAACGCGCATGGACAAAGAAAAAAGCGGCTCGACCGAGCCGCTTTGCGCGTTTTACGCGTTTTGCACGTTGTGCGTGTTGTGTGCGTTGTGCACGTTGTGCACGTTTTGCGTGTTTTGCACGTTTTGCGCATTGTGCGCGTTGTGCGCATTGTGCGCGTTGTGCGCGTTGTGCGCGTTGTGCGCGTTGTGCGCGTTGTGCACGTTGTGCGTGTTTTACACGTTGTGCGCGTTGTGCGTGTTTTACACGTTTTGCGCCACGCGGGATTCGACGCAAACACGCGAAGATTTTTCGTTTCGTCCGCAAAAATGAAAAGTTTTTGGGGATTTTCAAGGGACTTTTTTTCAAAAAGTCCCTTGAAAGAACTGCACGTTGTGCAGTTCCCGGCGTACCCTCCCGGCGGCACCCACCGGCGAAATCGCGGTGAACCCTTTTGCGGCAAACGAAAAGCGGCTCGGAAAAGCCGCTTTTTTCGTTTTGCTTGCACGCGCGTGTTTTTGCGTGCGGACGCGTCAGCGCTCGCCGCCCGCGCGCGGGAGGGTGTAGGTGAAGGTCGTACCCTTGCCGAGTTCCGACGCGACAGAAATATCGCCGCCGTGGGCGTGTAGAATGAACTGCACGGTCGAAAGCCCTAACCCAAACCCGGAAGGACCGGCGGACGGCGCGTCGGATTCGGGCGTTTGCGAACCGACCTCCGTTCTTGCGCGGGACGCGTCGACGCGGTAGAAACGCTCCCAGATGTGCGGCAGATGTTCGGCGGAGATGCCGATTCCGTCGTCCTCGACGGTTCCGACCGCATTCCCGCCGTCAGCGCGAAGGGTCAGGCGGAGAAAACCGCCGGTTTTGCCGTATTTGCAGCCGTTTTCCGCGAGATTCAGCAGCATTTGCAACAGCAACGCCTCGTCCCCCTCGACCGTCACGTCCGGCTCGACCACCGTTTCGACGCGAATGTCCCGCGCCCGCGCCCGGTCGGAGACTTCTTCAGCGACCGTTAGGACCAGCGCGGACAGGTCGACCCGCTCCTTTTGCAGGCGGGTCACGCCGCGGTCGGCACGGGAGAGCGCGAGCAGACGGGAAAGCAGCACCGTCATGCGCTCCAGCTGCCGGTGAACGTCCGCAATCGCCTCGCGCCGCTCGTCGGGGTCCTCGCACGCAAGCGCGTCCTCGCAAGCGGCAAGCGCGACCGCGACCGGGGTCCGCAATTCGTGGGACGCGTCGGCAGTGAAGCGCGTTTCGCGTTCGAAGGTCTCCTGCAGGCGTTCGAGCATTCGGTCGAACGCGTCGGCGAGGACCTCGACCTCCCGCGTGGGGGATTTTTCCAGTTTCGGACGAAGGCGCAAACGCAATCCGTCGGCGCCGTCTACCCGTTCGACCGCCTCGGCGATACGCTCCATCGGGCGTGTCGAACGGCGAATCAAAAACCAGCCGCCGAGCAGGGCGAGCAACAGCAGGAACGGCAAAGCGACAAGCGACCACCTCGACATGCCGTCGAGCGCGCCGCTGCCGGCGGACAGCGTCATGCCGCGCACCCAGACCGCCATGCCGTCCGGCAGGACCACCCGCCGGTCGAGCAGATACCAGTGCGCCCCGTCGGAATTACTCCCGACCGCGCGAAGCACGCCGTCCTCGAACGGTTCGTCCACCGCGTCGGAGGCGGGAATGCGCCCGAAGAGCGGTCTGCCGTCCGTCGCGTCGAACAGCGCGATGGTCACGCCGTTGCGCGAGGCGCTCAGGCGGTCGGCGACCCGAATCCGCCCGTCCTCCAGATAAATCGCGCGCTCGGCGAACTCCAGTTCCCGCGTCAGGGAGGTCATGGCGGTCTGCTTCGTGCCGTATTGCGCCGCGAGCACCAGCGAAAGCGCCGTCAGCGCGGAAAACAGCACGAGGAAGGCGGAAAACCAGACCAGAATCCGCGCCCGCAAGGTGGTCGGTCGCCGTCCGCGCTTTGCGCCCGCTCCGCCGCCGGCGCGCGGCTTTTCGCGTTTCATGACCGCTCCTCCAGCACATAGCCCGTCCCGCGGACGGTGTGAATCAGTTTGGGCGTGCGCCCGTCGTCAAGTTTCTTGCGAAGGCAACGGATGTACACGTCGACGACGTTGGATTCGCCCTCGTAATCGTAGTTCCAGATGGATTGCCCGATGCGGTCGCGCGTCAGCACCTTTCCGGCGTTGCGGACGAGGCACTCCAGCACGGCAAATTCGCGGGAAGTCAGGGAAATCACTTCCCCGCCCCGCGTGACGCGGTGGGCGTCGAAATCCACCGTCAAGTCCGCGACCGACGCCTGATTAGTCGCCGCGCCGCCGGTCCCCCGCCGCAACAGCACGCGCAAGCGGGCGAGCAGTTCGTCGAACGAGAACGGCTTGACGAGGTAATCGTCCGCGCCCGCGTCAAGCCCCTTGACCCGGTCGGAAATCCCGTCGAGCGCCGTCAGCAACAGGACCGGCGTCCTGTCCCCGCGCCCGCGCATTCCGCGCAACACCTCCAAACCGCTCTGTCCGGGCAGCAGGACGTCCAGCACCACCGCGTCGTATTGCGCGAGGCGCAAGTAATCCGCCACGTCGTCCCCGCGCAAACAGGCGTCCACCGCGTAGCCCTCCCGCGTCAGGGTCTTTGTCAAAAGCCGGTTCAAATCCGGCTCGTCCTCCACGACCAAAACCCGCATTTCGTTCGCCTCCTTCGACTGATTCGGGGTTTTCTTCCTCGTAAAAAGACTTTAAATCGGCAATTTCCGGTCCGCGATTTACAATTCGCGTTCCACATCTCGCAAAACGTCGCCCTCGTAGACCAGCCGCAAGCGGAAAAACGGCGCGTCCGCCCGCAAAAGACGCAGGAATTCCCGGTCGCCCTCCCACATCGGAAGGGACGCCGCCTCCGCCTTCGGCACCCACCGCAAGTCGCCCTCGTCGCACGCGTGTTGCTCGCCGGTCCAGCCGGTCACCGTGAACAGGTGCATTCGCTCGTCCTCCCAGCAATCGGACCGGAAGAGAACGACGCCGCGATAGCGATATTCCGTCGCGCGCAAGCCGGTTTCCTCGAAAATTTCCCGTTTCATGCAGTCCTCCGGCGTTTCGCCCGCCTCCAGCCCGCCGCCGACCCCAATCCATTTGCCCTCGTTCGGGTCGTTTTTCTTTTTGGTGCGGTGCAGGAGCAGGACCTCGTTTCCGCGTTCGAGGTAGCAAAGCGTGGTTTCCCGCATGGCGCTACGCCTCGACCCAGACGACCGCGCAAGGCGGAAGGGTCAGCCCGCCGGAACCGTTTTGCAGGACGAAATCGCCGGTCAAATCGCCGTGCAGGGCATACGCGCCGTCCGGCAGTTCGGCTTTGCAGACCACATTCGCCGCCGACGGGGACGCGTTCACCAGAAGCAGGTACCGTTTTCCGCCCGCGTCCTGCCAAAGCGCGCCCTGTACGGCGGGGTAATCGACGAGATGGAAGTACGCCTGCATATCCTTTTCGCAACGCAAACGGGGCGCGTCGTCCGACAGCACCGGCGGACGCAACATGCGACCGCCGTGGAACACATGGTGCAGTTCCGCGCGGACTGAAACCAGACGGCGGAAGAAGTCCCGTTCCGGCATCTCGCGGTAGAGTTTCGGCGAAAGCCAGCCCATCTGCTCGCCGAACAGCAGGGACTGTGCAAAAAAGACCGCCAGACCGTCCCGGTCCATGTCCTGTATGCTCTGGTAACTGCACCCGAACGTGACCACCCGGTCGGCGTACACCACCGGGAACGCCGGGACCTGCCGGTCCTTAATCCAAAGCCACGAAAGGTAACCCTGGATGTGTTTCATGAACGGCTCGCCGGTACATTCCGTCGCGAGGACGGCCGGGTCGCCGGTTCGGGAAACGTGTCCGAGCAGGTCGTTGTACCGCTCCATCCACCAGCCGCCCCCGCCGGGCAGGTGGTTGTGCGTCCGGTCGGCGCAAGGCTGGGGTTTGGCGGCCGCGATTTGGTCGAGATAGACCCCGTCGAACCCGATGTCGTTGCGGAGCCGGTCGCAAATCCCCCGGACCGTTTCCTGCCAGAGCGCCGTGGACGGGCACATGACCGCGAGGACCGTGTGTTCGCCGTTCGCCTCCTTGGCGGAGTAACTTTCGGTAAAGACGTTGCCGTTCCGGTCCTTGGTCGCCATCGGCTTGGCTTTGGACGTGAATTCCCAGTCCTCCGTCCCGCGGTCGCGCGTGTCCCAGAGCCGCCCGTTGACATAGGGCATGACGCGGACGCCCGCCTCCTGCAGTTTGCGAAGTTCCCGCCGGACCGTGGGTTTTTCCGGGAAGTAATGGGGGTAATCGTTGTCAAACGGGTTGTTGTGCCACAGGTAGAGGTGCACCCCGCAACGCACGCCGAGGTCCTTCACCGCGTCGAGGATCTCGTCGGCGAAATCGTCGCGCTCGATGTGCACGAGGAACCACGCGTCGACGTCGTTGAGCCAGCCCGCGTCCGGGCGTCCGTTCGGTCCGGTTTCCGGCAGCCACGAGGCGTTTTGCTCCGCCCACGCGCGGTAGAGCAGCGCCGCGTCGTACCAGTCGCCGTCGGTCAACTGCCAGACGCAAGTCCCGTAGAGCGTCTGCCCGTTGCCGGGGCGGTCGATACGGCAGAGCGGCTGGGACGCCTTGATTTGCATGGTCGGCGCGCCGACTTCGCGATGGAAATGGAACTTCTTCGCGGCGGGAACCGGGTCGTGGACGCCGTAGTACAGGCACCGCCCGGCGCGCTCGTTCCAGACCGCCATGAATTGGAAGGACGCCCCGTAGGACGGGTAATCCTGTGCGGACCCGTAGCCGTGCCCGAACCGCTCGCTGTCGGAATCCAGCGCCTCGCCGCAACCGTAGGGGGACAGGAAACGCACCCCCTCTCCGACGTCGAACCAGAGCGTCGGATAGTCACAGGAAGTCAGGGCATAGTCCGGATTTTCCGACGAAAGGACGGTCTGAAAGCCGACGCGGGACCGCGCCGGGTCCGCCGTCAGCAAAAGCGTCACGGTCAGCCCCGGAATCGGCGCGCAATCGGAACACTGCAGGACGCAAGTCTCCCCTTCCGCCGTCACGGAAACCCGACGGAAGTCCGCGTCCGACCGAACCGTTTGGACTTCCCCGTCGGACAGCCGTTCCGCCGTCAGCGTGAACAGCGCGCCGGGGGCGGACAGAAACGCGCTCCCCTGCCGCAAGTCGCGGACGGACGCGAGCGAAAGTCCGTTTTCCGTGCAACGGAAGGACAATTCCAGCTCCCCGGAACGGAAGCAAGTCGTGTTTTCCATCGTTTTACCCCGCTTTCAGCCGTTTTTGGGCAGGAATTGCCGCAAAATCTGGGCGCAAATCTCCACACAGGTTTCCATTTCCTCGGCGACGGCGTGCTCGTACGGACCGTGGAAACCGTAACAGCCGGTGCCGAGGTTCGGGCAGGGCAGACCCATTTCGGTCAAAACCGCGCCGTCCGTGCCGCCCCGAATCGGGACGACGATTGGGGTCACGCCCGCCTGTTCGGTCGCCCGCAAGGCGGCGTCGACGACCTCCATGCGTTGGCGAATCTTCTCCGCCATATTGCGGTAGCCGTCCTTGATTTCGACCGTCACGGTCCCCTCGCCGTACCGTTCGTTGAGGCATTTTTCGGCGTGGCGGAGCGTTTCGAGGCGGTAGTGCAGTTTTTGCAGGTCGTGGTCGCGGACGATGTAGGAAAGCGTGGCGAGCTCTATCCCGCCGGACATCTGCATGAGGTGGAAGAACCCCTCGTACCCCTCGGTGCGGGCGGGAATGTCCCCCGCCGGGAGCATGGCGTTGAATTCCATGGCGACCAGCGACGCGTTCCGCATGACGTCCTTGGCGCTTCCGGGGTGAACGTTCTTGCCGCGCACGGTCACGGTCGCGGACGCGGCATTGAAATTCTCGTAAATCACTTCCCCGGCGCGGCTCCCGTCGAGCGTATAGGCAAAATCCGCGCCGAACCGCGCGAGGTCGAATCGCGAAACGCCCAGCCCGACTTCCTCGTCCGGCGTAAACGCGACGCATACCGGTCCGTGCGGTTCCCCGGACGAGACCAGACGCTCGCAAAGCGAAACGATTTCCGCGACCCCCGCCTTATCGTCCGCGCCCAACAGCGTGTCGCCGGACGCCGTCACGACGGTCTTGCCCTTCATGGACGGCAGGTGCGGGAAATCCGAAACGCAGATGGTCCGCCCGCCGCGCGGCAACGGGATATCCTTTCCGTCGTAATCCTCGATGACGCGCGGAACGACGTTTTCGCCCGAAAACTCCGGCACCGTGTCGACGTGGGCGAGGAACCCGACGGCAGGCAGGTTTTCCAGCCCCGCCGTGGCGGGCAGTTTGCCGTACACCACGCAAGCGTCGGACAGATACACGTCCTGCAAGCCGATTTCCCGAAGTTCCTTTTCCAGCAGGCGGGCGAGGTCGAACTGACGGACCGTCGTCGGGGACGCGGGGACCGTGTCGTCGGACATCGTGTTGATTCTGCAGTAGCGTATCAGTTTCTCGTAGGGTCTTTCCATGCTAAACTTCCTTTCTTTTTTATGCTTGCGGCGGTTTCTTCAGAAGCGCCGCGCGGGCGCGGTAATCGGGCAGAAAGCGTTCGACTTCCCGCCAGAACGCGCCGCTGTGGTCGTGGTGCAGGATATGGCAAAGCTCATGCACGACGACGTACTCCACCGCCTCCGGCGGGTATTGCAGTAAAAACAGCGAAAAGCAGATCCGGTCCTTCCCGGAACAGGAACCGAACCGGGTCCTCGCCGCCGTGACGCGCACGGACGCGGGGCGGACGCCGATGCGTTTCGCCCACCGCTCGACCAGCCCCGGCAGTACGCGTTCCGCCTTCCCGCGCAAAGCGTCCTGCGCCGCCGCGTCAGGCGGGGGCGGCATGGTTCTGCTCCTCGCGATTGCCCTTTCCAGCCAATCGCGGTGCCGTTCGACGGCGGCGGCAATCTCCGCGAGCGGCATTCGGTACGGCGCGCGCACGACCACTTCCCCGCCCGGTCTGACCGCGATACCGACCGTGCGTCGGTTCGCGCGGACGACCGTGTAGGCGCTTTTTTCGCTCACGGCAACCTCCGTAGAATGTAGTATTCCTTTTCCGCCGTATCCGACGGCGTGCGCGACGCAAAATCCGGCGCCGTCAGCACAGCCTCGACCGAAAACCCGGTCCGTTTCGCGACCTCCTGCAACGTCCGGGGCGTATGCAGGTACTCGGTCTGCACCTCCGACGAACGGGTGTAAGCCCCGTCTGGGCGGCGGGCGAACCAGTCCAGCAGGAACCGGCAGGAACGTTTCCCCGCCTCGCACCGCCAAACCAGCAGACCGTCGGCAAACTCGTAGGTGAACGTATTCTCCCCGAACACGGTCCCGAAACGGTAGGCGGTGTTCACGTCGAACACGAACACCCCGCCCGGCTCCAGATACAGGTGCACGAGCGAGAACGTCCGCTCCACTTCCTCCGCCGTCCGCAAGTAATTCAGGCAGTCGAACGACGAATACACCGCCTGCACCGTGCCGTACAGCTCGAACGAACGCATATCCTGACAAATCAGCAGGGTGTTCCGCCCGGCGTTGTTCTCCCGCGCGAGCGTCAGCATTTCCGGCGACGAATCCAGCGCGACGAGGTCGTACCCCGCGTCCGCGAGCAGGGCGGCGATACGCCCGGTCCCGCAACCGAGGTCCAGCACTTCCCGCACGGGAATCGCCGCGTGCCGCCGGAACGCCGCCTGCAGGAACTCCGCGTACGGGCGGTACTGCTCCCCGTTGACGCGGTCGTACAGGGGGGCGATAACGGAATAGGACATCGCTTACGCCTGCCCGGCGTCCTCGCCAGCGTCGAATCCGTCCGCCGGGTAGGTGCCTTTGATGAACCGATAAGTGTCGTCGTACATGGAATGCAGGACCGGGTCGTCGGAATGGTAGGCTTTGTAGAACGCGCCGGGCATGCCTTCCTGATAGTACATGTGCGCGGCGTCCTTCATATAGCCGGTCACGGCGCCCGCCGCGTAGTAGTTGCGGGTGTGTCCGACGTTCCAGCGTGCCGTGCCGCCGACCTCAAGTTCGATGCACATCCCGAGCAGTTTCGCCGTTTCCGCCGCGTCGAACAGCCGCTGTTCCGGGATATCCTGCCGGAACGCGTAGTTCGGCTGATAGCACGCCATGTCGAAGCCCAGCCTCCGCCAATCGTTGAAACCGGAAGCGAGGTAGTACGGAATCCAGGTCGTAATCATGGACTTCGCGCGGATATAATCGGTCGTGAACCGAATCATCTCCATGAGTTGCGCGTCGTCGTAGTCGATTTCCTCGGTGAACCAGTAGTAGCCCGCGAGGTCGATGTGCGTATACTGCTTTTCGCGGAAACGGCGTTCCTGCTCGTCAATGAGCCATTTCAGCACGGCGATACGGTCCTCCAGCACCGAAAGGTCCCGCTCCTTGCCGTCGATTTCGCCGAACGCGCGTTGCTCGACGACCGGGTAGAGGATTGAGAAGAACACCTTGACTTTCAGTTCGGGCAGTCCGAGGTCCTTCTGCACTTGCGCGGCGGCAAGTTCGAGGGCGTCGAGATTCTTGCCCGGCAGGAATTGCTGGTCCATATAATACTGCCATTTCGCCTTGTCCAGCGGGCGTTTTTTATAGCCTTCGTAGAGGAAAGCGACGAACGGCAGGAACAGGTAGCCGTCGAACAGGGTGTCGGTCGCCTTGCCGTCCTTGTCGAGGTAGCCGACGTA
>CANQTR010000041.1 GCA_947626805.1 uncultured Clostridia bacterium | reverse complement strand
GAGCACGGCTACTACGTCGGTTCGCGCGGGTCGGTCGGTTCGTCGTTCCTCGCGACGCTCGCGCATATTTCCGAGGTCAACCCGCTCCCGCCGCATTGGCGTTGCCCGAACTGCCGTTACAGCGAGTTCGTGCTGGACGGCTCCTACGGGTCCGGGTTCGATATGCCGGACAAGGACTGCCCGCATTGCGGGACAAAGATGCTCGTCGACGGACACGACATTCCGTTCGAGACTTTCCTCGGGTTCCACGGCGAAAAAGCGCCGGATATCGACCTGAATTTCTCCGGCGACGTGCAGTCCTCCGCGCACAAGTACACCGAAGTGCTGTTCGGGGCGGAGAACATCTTCCGCGCCGGTACGGTCGGCACCCTGCAGTCGAAAACCTGTTTCGGGTTCGTCAAGCACTATCTGGAGGACGCCGGCAAGGACCTGACCCGCGCCGAGCAGGAACGGCTCATTTCCGGCTGTCTCGGCGTCAAGCGCACGACCGGACAGCACCCGGGCGGCATCGTCGTCATCCCGAAGGAGCACGAGATTTACGATTTCACGCCGGTGCAGTACCCGGCGGATAAAGCGGAATCCGGGGTCATCACCACCCACTTCGCGTTCGAATACCTGCACGATACCCTGCTCAAACTGGATATCCTCGGACACGATGTGCCGACGTTCTACCGGGTGCTTGAGGAGTACACCGGCAAGTCGGTCATGGCGCTGCCGATGAACGACCCGGACGTGTACGAACTTTTCAAATCCACAAAGCCGCTCGGCGTACAGCCGTCGGACATCGACTGCCTGCTCGGTACGCTCGGTCTGCCGGAATTCGGCACGAGTTACGCCATTCAGATGATTCTCGACGCGAAACCGCAAAACTTTTCGGACCTCCTGCAGATTGCCGGACTTTCCCACGGCACGGGCATCTGGCTCGGCAACGGCAAGGATTTGATTGCAAACGGGACCTGCACCATTCACGAAATCATCGGGACCCGCGACAGCATTATGATTTACCTTATGCAGAAGGGGCTGGAGTCCTCGGTCGCGTTCGAAGCGATGGAGCGCACCCGCAAGGGGAAGGGGCTCACGCCGGAGCTGATTGCCGCCATGCAGAAGTGCGACGTGCCGGATTGGTACATCGAGTCCTGTCAGAAAATCAAGTATATGTTCCCGAAAGCGCACGCGGCTGCCTACGTCATCGCCGCCCTGCGGATTGCCTGGTTCAAGATTAACTACCCGGTCGAGTTCTACGCGACCTATTTCACGGTCAAATCGGATACGTTCGACGGGGCGCTGGTCATGCAGGGGCTTCCCGCCATCAAGGCGAGATTGCGCGAACTCGGGCAGAGTCAGAACCTCACGGCGAAGGACGAGGATATGATGGTCATTCTCAATCTGGTCGTCGAAATGTACGCGCGGAACGTGGAATTCCTGCCGGTGCGGGTATTCCGTTCGGACGCGAGGCGGTTTTTGCCGGAGGGCGGGAAGGTGCGGCTTCCGTTTTCGTCGCTCGCGGGCGTGGGCGCGAGCGCGGCGGAGCATATCTGCGACGCGCTCTCTTCCGGGCGCGCGACGACGGTCGAGGAACTGGAAAGCGAACCGGGCGTCGGCAGGAGCATTGTCGAACTGCTGCGGCAGCACGGCTGTCTGGAAGGACTGCCGGAGTCCAACCAATTGACGTTATTTTAGGAAGGGTATCCCCATGGCATTGATGGATTTGCATTTGCATACGCACACTTCGTTCGACTGCCGACCGACGTCTACGCTCAAGGGCGCCTGCGACGCCGCGCTGCGCGCCGGGGTCGGCGTCCTCGCGCTGACCAACCACTATGAACTTGACGGCGTGCTCGCCGGGCAGATTCGGTCGCCGGACCACGAACAGGAGGAGCGGGAGCTGCTCGAATCGCGGCGGATTTTCGCCGGAAAACTGGAAATTCTGCGGGGCATCGAGCTCGGACAGCCCTACGCGTCGCCGGCGGAGACCGAACGGCTGCTTTCCGCGCGTCCCTACGACGTGGTGCTCGGTTCGGTGCACCACCTGTCGAACGGGGTGGACTTCTACGACGTGCGGAACAAGGACCTGCCGGACGGGACGCTGCGCGAAATGTGGCGGGATTACCTGTCCCTCCTGTATACCGTCGCGTCGGAAACGCCGGTGGACGTGCAGACGCATATCTGCTACCCGCTTCGCTATCTGCCGACGGAAAAGCGGCGGGAAATCACCGGACTGCCCGGCGGGGAGCGGGAGCAGTTTACCCCCATCTTCCGCAAGCTCGCGGAGCGCGGGCTGGCGCTGGAAATCAATACGGCTGCCTTGCGGAATCCGGCGGCGAACCTGCCTGTCCCGGACCCAGGACTCGAACTGCTGAAACTCTACCGCGAACTGGGCGGGGAATTCCTGACCCTCGGGAGCGACGCGCACGTCCCCGGCGACGTGGGGACCGGGTTGCGGGAGGGCGCGCGGCTTGCCGAAGCGGCAGGATTCCGCTATCTGACCGTGTTCCGCGAACGCAAACCGTATCCTATTCTGATTTCGGAGGTACTGTCATGAACGATAAGAACACCATTCTTTCCTATTTGGAAAAGGACGCCCACCTCGACGCGAAGACTCTCGCGGTCATGCTCGACCGCACGGAGGAGGACGTCGCGAGGGAGATTGCCGCCTACGAGGCGGACGGGACCATTCTTTCCTACAAGACCGTCGTCAATTGGGAGAAAACCGACCGGCGCATGGTCCGCGCCTTCATCGAGCTGAAAACCATTCCGCAAAGGGACAAGGGGTTCGGCGCCGTCGCGGAGCGCATTACGAAGTATCCGCAAGTCAAGAGCGTGTTCCTGATGTCCGGCGGATTCGATTTGGCGCTGTTCGTGGAAGGGGAGAGCATGCGGGACGTGGCGCTGTTCGTCGCGGAAAAGCTCGCGACGATGGACGGCGTGACTTCCACGGCGACCCATTTCGTTCTGCAGACGTATAAGGACAACGACGTGGTGTTTCAGCCCCGCGAAACCGACCAGAGAGGAAACAGTTGGTGATGTTTGACCCTACGACAAGACTCAACCGGCAAATCGTCGGTATCCGTCCGTCCGGCATCCGGAAATTCTTCGACGTGCTGGACGAGATGAAGGACGTGATTTCCCTGACCGTCGGTCAGCCGGATTTCGTCACCCCCTGGCATATCCGCGACGCGGGTATCCGCTCGCTGGAGGAGGGGAAAACCTATTATACCTCCAACAACGGACTTCTGGAGATGCGCGAGCAAATCGCCGCCTATCAGAAGCGCCGTTTCGCGCTGGAATACGACCCGAAAACCGAAATCATCGTCACCGTCGGCGGGAGCGAGGCAATCGACCTCGCGATTCGCGCGACGGTCAATCCGGGGGACGAGGTGCTGGTGCCGGAACCCTGTTTCGTCTGCTACGCGCCGCTCGTTTCGCTCGCGGGGGGGACGCCGGTCGTCATTCCGCTCCGGCAGGAGAACGGATTCAAGCTGACGGCGGCGGAACTTCGCGCGGCAATCACCCCGCGCACGAAAGCGCTCGTGCTCGCGTTCCCGAACAACCCGACCGGCGCGTGCCTGACCGCCGACGAACTGTCTTCGCTCGCCGACGTTTTGCGGGAAACGGACGTGCTGGTCTATTCGGACGAGATATACGCCGAACTGACCTACGATTTCCGCCATACGTCCATCGCATCCCTGCCGGGAATGCGGGAGCGCACGGTGGTCGTCGGCGGGTTCTCCAAGGCGTACGCGATGACCGGCTGGCGGCTGGGCTACACGCTCGCCCCGGCGTGGGTCACGAAACAGATGGCGAAAATCCATCAGTACGGCATCATGTGCGCCCCGACGACCAGTCAGTACGCGGCAATCGAGGCGCTGCGGAACGGCGACGACGACATCGAGCAGATGAAGGCGGAGTACCGCGCCCGCCGGAACCTCATCGTCGAGCGGCTGCGGGGGATCGGGCTGTCCTGCTTCCTGCCGGAGGGGGCGTTCTATGTGTTCCCGTACATCGGCGGATTCGGGCTTTCGAGCGAGGAATTCTGCGAAAAACTGCTGTACGAAAAGCACGTCGCAATCGTTCCGGGCGGGGCGTTCGGGGCGAGCGGAGAGGGCTTTGCCCGCCTGTCCTACGCCTATTCCGTCCGGCACATCGAGCAGGCGGTCGCCCGTATCGGCGAATTCCTGCAAACGCTGTGAACGCGCGGGTGCTGCGCGCGTCCGCGTACGCGAAAATCAACCTGTCCCTTTCCGTGACCGGCGTTCGGGCGGACGGTATGCACACCTTGCGGACGGTCATGCAGACGGTTTCCCTGTGCGATACCGTCGAAGCGTCGCGGGCGGACGGGCTGACGTTTTCCTGTTCTGTCCCGTGGCTTGCGGGGGAAAGCAACCTTTGCGTTCGGGCGGCGAAGGCGTTTTTCGGGGAAACAAGGCTTTCGCCGGGGGTCTCCCTCCGGCTGGAAAAGCGGATACCGACCGGCGCGGGGCTGGGCGGCGGAAGTGCGGACGCGGCGGCGGTCCTTCGGCTGTTGAACCGTCTGTACGGCGAACCGTTGCCGGAGGACGCGCTCTATCCGCTCGCGGCGGGGCTGGGCGCGGACGTGCCGTTCTGCCTGCGCGGCGGGAAATGCCTCTGCACCGGCGTCGGCGAGGAGCTGACCCCCCTGCCGGACGGCGAAACGCTGTATCTGGTCGTCGCGAAGGGACAAGGCAGTCTTTCGACGGCGGAAATGTACCGCCGTCTGGACGAAGATTTCGCCGAAAATCACGCCGAAACCGACGCGCCGAATCAATTCGAACCGGTCGCGGAGGCGCTGCTTCCGGAGATTCGCGCCGTGCGGGAGGCGCTGCGGTCCGTCGGCGGCGAGGGCGCACGCATGACCGGCAGCGGGAGCGCGCTGTTCGCGTTTTTCCCGACGGAACGCGCGGCAGAATCCGCCGCGCAAACGTTGCAGACGGAGCACAACGTCTTTGCCGAGGCTTGCCGGACGGTCTCCCGCGCGGAAATGCGGGCGGAAATTCCGCCGGAAAATCTTTCCGTTTCCGATTGAAACCGTGCGGCGCCTGTCCATACTCCTTTTGAACGAAAAAAAGGAGAAACGGATATGGAAGAACGGCGTACATGGAAACTTTGGGAGCGGGCGGTCTGCGCGGTCTGCGCGTCGGTGCTGCTGCTGTTTGCGGTGGATTTGGCGATTCCGGCGAAGGAATCGGACATCTACGACACGGTCATTCGCCTGCACATCCTCGCCCGGTCGGACGACGAAACGGACCAGGCGGTCAAACTGCTGGTGCGGGACGCGATTCTCGCGGAATGCGGGGACCTGTTTTCGGAGACCGCGACCACCGAGGAGGCGCTCGCGCAACTGGACGAAGCCGCCGGTCGAATGGAGGCGATTGCGAACCGCGTGCTCGCGGAGCAGGGGGTCCCCTACCGGGCGACGGCGGTGTTCGGCGACGAACGATACCCCACGCGGGAATACGACGGAGCGGTGTTCCCCGCCGGCGAGTACCGTTCCCTGCGAATCCTGCTCGGCGAGGGCGAGGGGCAGAACTGGTGGTGCTGCCTGTTCCCGCCGCTGTGTATGTCCGCCGCGTGCGCCGAGGACAGTCTGGATTCCGTCGGGCTCGACACGTCCTCCGGCAAGGTGTTCACCCGAAAAACCTATCGATTTCGTTTGAAACTATTGGAGTGGTTTTCGTGCTTTACCTGATGACCGGTCCCGCGGGGAGCGGAAAAACCGAACGGCTGTACGACGAACTGGAGCAGGCTTACCGGGCGGGGATTCCCTGCGTGTGGATTGCCCCGGAACAGCAGTCCGTGCAGGCGGAACGGGAAATCCTGTCCCGTTTGGGGGACGGGTGCAACCTGTCGGTGGAGATTCTGAATTTCGAACGGTTGCCCGAGCGCGTCGCGCGCGCCTACGGGGACCTCGCGGTGACTTATCCGGACAAGGGCGCTCTTTGCGCCCTTTTGTCCGTTTTGGCGTCCGAGCACAAGGGCGAATTGCGGGAGTACGCCGCCTGCGCGGAGGACGGGGAGTTCATCGGCGGGCTGTTCGGGCTGTTCGGCCGCTTGCGCTCGGAACGGATTCGCCCGTCGGATTTGCGGCAGGCGCTGGACGGCGGAGGGCTGGAAAGTCCGCGTCTGCGCGCGAAAGTGTCGGACATCGCGTTGCTTTACGCGGCTTACGACGCGTATTTTGACGAAAATCGCCGCGACCCCCGCGACGCCTTGAGCGTGCTTGCAGAGCAACTGCCGGAAAAGCCGTTTTTCGCCGGGAAACTGGTGTTCGTGGACGGATATTACACCTTCACCGGGCAGGAGTACGCGGTCCTGGAGCAGATTTTGCGGCAGGCGCGGGCGGTCTACTGCACCGCCGTGTACGACGGGCGGGAAATTTTCGAGGGGAACGAGGCTTGCGCGAAACGGCTCATGCGCCTCGCGGGGAAGTATCGGGAGATTCCGGTCGGTCCGTATAAGCGGAGCGACCGGGAGGAACTTCGTTTCCTGGAGCGGGAACTCTGGTCGGAGGATTCGCCGGTGTTCGACGGGGAGCCGGGGGCGATTCGGCTGGTGCAGGCGGAAAACCTGTTCGGCGAGGCGGAGGCGGTCGCGTCCGAAATCCTGCGCCTTGCGCGGGCGGGGTACCGCTATCGGGAAATCGCCGTGCTCGCGCGGGGAACGGACGCTTACGCCGGGGTGCTCGACGCGGTGCTGCGGCAGAATCATATCCCGTTTTTCTTCACGGAAAAGGAGGAACTGCTGTCCTATCCGCTGTTGACCTTTGTCGGCGCGGCGATGGAACTGGTGACGACGGATTTCGCGCCGTACGCGGTGCGGCGGTACATCAAGAGCGGCTACGCGGGGGGCTTGGTCGACGCGGAGAGCGGGGACCTGCTGCTGCGGTATGCGGAAAGCTGGGGTCTGCGCGGGAAGGCGTGGTACGGCGAGGAACGGTGGGAGCGCAACCCGGACGGGTTCCGCGAAGGGGAACCGACCGAGGAGCAGACCGCTCTGCTCGCGGCGGTCAACGGCGCGCGGGAGGCGTTGGCGCCCGCCTGGCGGGAATTGGTCGGGGACTTGCGGAAAAAACCGCTTTCCGGGCGCGACATCCTGCGGGCGGTCTACGGACACCTCGAACGGGTCGGCGCGCCGGCGCTGTATGTGGAAAAGGTCAACGCGCGCCTGCAAAGCGGCGAATGGGAGCGTGCGGAGAAGGAAAGTCAGCTCTGGTCGCTTCTGACCGGCATTTTCGAGCGGCTGGACGAGGTTTGCGGGGAAAAACCGATGACGGTCCGGCAGGTGCATTCGCTGTTCCTGCTGACCGTGCGGCAGTACAGCCTCGGGTCTATCCCGACGTCACAGGATTCGGTGACGGTCGGGGAGGCGTCCCTGCTGCGTCCCGACCGCGTCCGGGCGGTCATCGTGATGGGGTGCGGGGACGGGGTGTTCCCGGCGTCGCCCGGCAACGACCCGCTGTTCGGCGACGCGGAGGCGGCGGAACTGGAAACGGCGGGGCTTTCGGTGGTCGAACCCCGGCTTTCCCGCCTGCGCGCGGAGCGGTTCTACTTCTATTCGGCGGTCGCCGCCCCGTCCGAGCAGTTGGTGCTGACCTATCCGGCGTCGTCGCTGAAGGGGGAAACGCTGCGCCCATCCCCCGCTGTCCTGCGCATACGCGCGCTTTTTCCGCGTTTGCGCACGCGGCTGTACACCGGCGTCGGGGAGCAGGCGCTGTTTTCGGCGGAAAACGCGTCGGCGGCGTTCTTTACGTTTCCCGCCGGGAAGGAGCGGGACGCCCTGCGCGCTCTGCTCGCCGAAAAGGGGATACGACCGCCCGCCGCGCGTCCGGCAATCGCCGACCCGGTCGCTCGTATCGCGTTCGGGGAGCGCACCCTGCGCCTTTCGCCGACCGCGCTCGAACGGTATCGGTATTGCCCGTTTTCCTACTTCGGGCGGTACCTTCTGAAACTCAGGGAACCGCAAAAGAACCGTTTCGACACGGCGACGACGGGGACGTTCGTCCACCGCATTTTCGAGCGGTTTTTGGAACGCCGTATCGTGGACGGGCGCTTTGTCCCGCCCGCGTCCGAGGCGGAACTGGACCGGGAAACGGACGAACTGTTCCGCGAACAGCTTGACGCGATGAACGCCGCGAACGGCGCGAACGCGCGCTTTCGGCTCGCCTGCCGCAATCTTCGACGGCTTTTGCGGCTGCTGCTGGGGAACCTGTCCGGGGAACTCGCGGGCAGCCGGTTCCTGCCGACCGGGTTCGAGGTGCGTATCGGCGGCGCGGACGGAATTCCGGCGCCGGAACTGCCGTGCGGGGACGGGAGGACCGTCGCGCTGCGCGGCGTCATCGACCGCGTCGACGAGTACGAGCGGGACGGCGAGCGGTATGTGCGGGTGGTGGATTACAAGACCTACGACCGACCGTTCAGCCTGCAGTTGGTGCGGGAATACGGGCTTGACGAGCAGATGCTGCTGTACCTGTTCGCCTACTGCCGCGCGTCGGCGGACGGGCGGGCGAGACCGGCGGGCGTGCTGTACCGTCCGGCAATCCTTCCGTCCGTCAAAACGACGGGGGGCGAGAGCGACGACGAGATTCGAAAAAAGGCGGAGGAGGAACTCCGGCAGGACGGGCTGATTCTCGCGGACGCGGATATCGCGCGGGCGATGGACGAAAGCGGGAGCGGAACGTATATCCCGGTGAAATTCGAGCCGGACGGCACGGTCAAGCAGACCGCTTCGACCCTTCCGGCGGACGGGTTCGACGAACTCGGGCGACTGCTCGCGTCGCAACTGCTCGAAACGGCGGGGAACATCTTCGGCGGGCGAATGGACGTCTGCCCGGTCTCGCCGGACGACAGGCACAAGGCTTGCACCTACTGCAATTTGCGGTCCGCCTGTCGGCGGAGCGGGACAGACCCGGATACGGAGGAGGAATGAACGAATGCCGGAATGGACGACCCCTCAGCGGGAGGCAATCGATTCGCGGAACCTGACCCTGCTGGTCTCCGCCGGCGCGGGGAGCGGGAAAACCACCGTGCTGACCCAGCGTATCATCGAGCGAATCGAGCGCGGGGACTCGGTCATGGACTTCCTGATTGTGACCTTCACGAACGCCTCGGCGGCGGACCTGAAGGAAAAGCTGTACGGGGCGCTCGGTCGCCTTGCGGCGGAACACCCGCAAGACCGGCGGTACCGCGCGCAGCTGTACCTGCTGCCGAGCGCGCAAATCCGAACGATAGACGCGTTCTGCGGCGAAATCGTGCGGGCGAATTTTCAGTCGCTCGGACTGTCCCCGAAGTTCCGTCAAATGGACGAAAAGGAGGCGCGCCTGCTCGCGGTCGAATCCGTCGAGGAAGCCGCGGACGCGTTCAGCGAGCGGGACCCCGCGTCGTACACCCTGCTTTCCGACACGTTTTCGAGCGGAAAGGGGGAGGACGGGCTGCTCAACACCCTGCTTGAGCTGTATGAGCGCTTGCGGGCGTTCGACGACCCGTTCGGCTGGCTGGAAAAGAACGGAAAGACCCTGCTTGCGGACGCGGAACGGCTTTCCGCCGGGGGGGACGTTTTCGAGACCGCCGTCGGGCGTTCCCTGCGGGAATTGCTGTCGCGCCGTCTGGAAACGCTTTCGGACGAGGCGGACGAGCTGTGCGTCTACCTTGCGGGGGCGGACGGTTCGCCGAACAGGACCGCGGCGGAATACCTGCGGACGCAAGCGCGTCTGCTGTACGACGCGGTCAAGCGACCCTACGCGGTCTTTGTTGCGGCGGCGAAGGCGTTCTGTACCGCGAAAGTGCCGTCCATGCAGGGCGGGAAACTGTCCGCTGCGGACCGGGAACGGTACAAAACCGCCCGTGCCGAACTGAAAGAAGGGCTTTTCGATTTGGTTTCGCCGTTCCTCGCCGACCCGGCGGACGCGGCGGAGCAGTTTGAACAGACCGGGCGGGTGATAAACGCGCTGCTGGAATTTTTGCGGGAATTTGACGGGCGCTACGCGGCGCTCAAGCGGGAGCGCGGGGTCATCGACTTTGCCGACGCGCCGCATTTCCTGCTGCGCCTCCTCGAAAAGGACGGGGAGCCGACGCCGTTCTGCCTTGCCATGCGCCGGCAGATCCGGGAGATTTACATCGACGAATACCAGGACGTTTCCCCGCTGCAGGACAGGCTTTTCTCCCTGCTTTCGGACGGGAAGAACCGTTTCATGGTCGGGGACGTCAAGCAGTCCATCTACCGCTTCCGCAACGCATACCCGGACATCTTTCTGGGCTACAAGGACCGGTTCGCGGACTACGAACGCGCGAAGGATGACCCGAACGCAAAGGAGGCGCGGCTGTTCCTGCGGGAGAATTTCCGGTGCGGGGAGCAGGTCGTGCGGTTCGTCAATATGCTGTTCCGCGTCACGACCGTCGGGACCGCGTATGAGCGGGAGTACCGGGGGGAGGAGCTGATTTTCGCGAAGCGGACGAACGCCGTGCAGTATCCCGTGACCGTCGCCGTTTCGCCGTACGAAAAGGACGCGTCCCTCGCGCAAGAGCGGGAGGCGGCGTTCATCGCCGACGAAATCGTCCGCCTGGTCGCGAACGAGCGGCGGGAAACGCCGGACGGACCGCTCCCGTACCGTTACAAGGACGTCGTACTGCTTTTCAGCGCGTTGAAGGGGCACACGGCGGTCTATGAAAAGGCATTGCGGGAGCGGGGGGTCCCGTATCGGGTCACGGTGGAAACGCCCTTCTTCGACCGCCCGGAAATCCTGCTTGCCGTCGCGATGCTGCGCGTCGTCGACGACCCGACGGACGATATTTCGCTCTTTGCCATGCTTAGAAGTCCGGCGGGCGGGTTTTCCGCCGGGGAGGTGTACGCGATTCGCTGTGCGTCGCGGGAACCGGGTCCGCTGTGCCGCGCGCTGCGGAACGCGGCGGAGGGCGGCGGGGCGTTGCCGGAGGGACTTCCCGAAAAGTGCGCCGGATTCCTCGCCGACCTCGACCGAATGCGCCTGTCGGCGGAGGGAATGCCCTGTCACGCGTTCCTGTGGGAACTGTATACGCGGTACGGGCTGCTGTCCCTCTGCAACCGGCGGGAGCGGAACGGGTTGCTGCTGTTGCTGGATTTCGCCCGTCGGTTCGAGTCCGGCGGCTACAAGGGGCTGTCCGGGTTCCTTTCCTATTTGCGGGAGTCGGAGGAGCGGAAAATCGACCCGTCGGGCGCGGGGGAATGCGGCGACGAGGATTGCGTCCTGCTGACTTCGATTCACAAGTCGAAGGGACTGGAATACGAGGCGGTGTTCCTGTGCGACTGCGAGCGGAACCTGCTTAGCGGGA
Source organism: uncultured Clostridia bacterium (assembly GCA_947626805.1). Taxonomy (GTDB): domain Bacteria; phylum Bacillota; class Clostridia; order Oscillospirales; family CAG-382; genus Coliplasma. Next base: position 2,233 of record CANQTR010000041.1, on the reverse strand, counting down.
ACAACCGGAAACCGTACACGCTGCTTCGCAAGGACGGGCTGTTCTTCCGCTTGCGGGACGCGGAACGCCTGACGGTGCGGGATACCCTGCCGAACCTCTACGCGGCGCTCGCGGAACGGGAGGCGGCATACGGCGAGGAATTGCGAAAACTGTACGTCGCCTGCACCCGCGCGCGGGAACGGCTGTATCTGGTCGGCAGATGCGCGCAAAGGAAACTGGACGGCGGGGCGCTTTCCTGGCGGTCCGCGTGCAGTGTGCTCGGTATCGCGATGAACGCGGTGCTGTCCGATGAGGAGCCGGAATGCCGGGTCCTGCGGGTGCTTTCCGAAACGGCGGAGGCGGAGGACCGACCGACCGGGCGGGCGCCCGAACCCGCGGAGGTCCCGCCGGCGGCGTCCTTCCTCACCCCGGAGGCGATAGAGGCGGTGCGGTTCTCCTATCCGTTCCGCGACAGCGACCTGCCCGCGAAAGTCTCCGTTTCGGCGCTCAAGGAAGGGTCGTTCCGGCGGGGCGCCGTGGTGGAATACAGCGCGTCGTCGCTGCTTCGAGCGCCATCCTTTTGCGGCGGGAACGCGGGCGGGACGGCGGCGGACGCGGGGACGGCAAATCATGTGTTCCTGCAGTTCTGCCGCTGGGAAAACGTGGAGAAAAACGGCGTACACGCCGAGGTGGAACGCTTGCGGGCGGCACGCATGCTGCGCGAAGAGCAGCTTTCCCTGCTCGACGAGGACGGGCTGAAGCGGTTCTTCGAAAGCGGTCTGTACGCCCGCATTCGCGCGAGCAGCGCGGTCTACCGTGAGCAACGGTTCTCCGTTCGGGTCCCCGCGACGCTGCTCGGCGGGGACGAGGGGGAGGACGTGCTGCTGCAGGGGGTCATCGACTGCTTCTTCGCCGAGGCGGACGGCAGTATGACCGTCGTCGATTACAAGACCGACCGCATTTCGGACGGCGCGCTGCTGCGAAAGAAGCACGCGCTGCAGTTGGAATGTTACCGCAAAGCGGTCGAACGGATGACCGGTCGACCGGTGCGGGAGACATTGCTGTGGTCGTTCTACCTCAATCGGGAAGTATAGCGTAAAAAAGCCCCCGGCGCGGAAAAAACCGTGTCGGGGGCGTCGTTTTCGGTTCTTCACAGTTCCACCGCGCACGACGGGGCGGCGACGGCGAGCGTCACTTCACCGGCGGACAGCGGTTCCCGCAAGCGGGCGGCGCTTTCTTCGTAGGCGATGGCGGGGGTGTTGTTGTGTTCGGACAGGTGCGCGAGCAGGATACGGCGGGTGCCGTAGGCGGGCAGGTGCGGCAGGAGGGCGGCACAGTCGGCGTTCGAGAGGTGCCCGAATTCGCCGAGGATACGGCGCTTGAGCGGCTCCGGGTAGGGTCCGTTTTGCAGCATCTGCACGTCGTGGTTGGATTCGATGACCACCCGGCGGCAGCCGGAAATCGCCCGCACGACGGACGGGGTCAGCCGTCCGAGGTCGGTGAAGTAGCCGAACAGGTCGCCGGAAAGGTCGACGCGGTAGCCGACGGAACCGGCGGCGTCGTGCGGGGTCTGAACGGCATAGAGCCGCGTGCGTTCGAGCGAAAGCACGCTCCCCGGCGCGAACGGGTGCAGGAACGGCAGGGCGTCCGGGCAGACCGCCGCGAGCGTTTCGACACAGCCCGCCGGCGCGTAGACCGGCAGTCCGTAGCGCTTGCAGAGTTGGTTGAGGGCGGCGATGTGGTCGGCGTGTTCGTGGGTCAGGAAAATCGCCTGCAGTTCGGTCGGTTCGGTCCCGACGCAACGCAACGCGGTTTCGATTCGTTTCGCGGACGTTCCGGCGTCGATGAGGAACGCGTCGTGTCCGTTTCGGACCAGACAACTGTTCCCCTTCGACGAGGAGAACAGCATGAAAATTTCAGTTCGCATACGACGCGCACCGAAAGGACAGGGAAAAGCCGTTCATTCGCGCACCCCTGCCGCCGTGACGGCGACGGCGCCGAACGGACGGACGCGCAACAGCATACAGGACCCGACCCCGAACACCCCTTCGACGGTTTCACGGTAGGCGTGCGCCAATTCGGTCGGGACGTACGCCTGCACCGTTCCGGCGAACCCGCCGCCGTGCACCCGGCAGACCGCCCCGAACCGTTCGGAAAGCGCGAGCGCGAGCGGGATACCCTGCTCGGCGGGGTTTCCGGGCGCGTAGACGTTCTGTAAGTACATGAACGAGGACCTGCCGGACTCGGTCACGAG